>RQOP01000040.1 GCA_008373095.1 SAR202 cluster bacterium
CAGTGGCACCTGCAGTATCTGTGGGTCACACATGGTATGGCAGACAGGTTCCTGATAATTCCTTAGCGGAATTGATAGAGGGCTAAAGTGGATACTGAAAAATTTCTAGACTCAATAATATCTAAACATCAAAAGCATGATTCAGAAGTACTGGTTCAAATAAGCCAATGTAGTTTGGCCGTTGGAGCAGAGGGAATCTTCAATAGTTTGAAGGAAAGACTACCCGACGATATATCAGTTGATTATTCAGGATGTGACGGGGCCTGCTTTGTTGCCCCTAAAATTCATTATGAGAAAGACATTGGACACTATCTAGAGGATATTTCTGTAGTTAACTCAGCTGATTCAGTCGTCAGAGACTATATTGATTCCCAAACCAGGATTGTTTTGGAAAACGCCGGAACAATGAGTGCAAGTGGTATTTATGGGTATCTTCGGAGTAGGGGTTTTTCGGCTCTTGGGAGAGCTCTTGAGCAATCGCCTGAAGAGATAGTTGATCTTATAGAAGGTTCGGGCCTTAAAGGTAGAGGTGGGGCCTATTTTCCAGTTTCTGTTAAGTGGAGATCCGCCTTGTCTGTAAATTCGCAGGAAAGGCATTTAGTGGTCAATGCAGAAGAAGGGGAACCCGGTGTGTTCAAAGATCGCCATGTGATGGAAAGTGTTCCATTTCGCTTGATAGAAGGAGCGTTAATTGCGGCTTATGCTACAAGGTGCACATCAATCAGATTGTACGTCAACGCAGAAGCTCATCTGTCCTTTAATAGAATGCAGAAGGCATTGGATATTTGTCGCGCTGAGGGTTTTTTGGGCTCCAAAATAATGGGAACGGATTTTACAATTGAAATAGAGATTATGAAAGGAGCTGGTGGGTATGTTTGCGGAGAAGAATCCACTTTACTTAACACCATAGAGGGGAAAAGAAGAGAACCTCGTCTAAGACCACCTTTCCCGACAGAATCAGGTTTGAACCAGCAGCCTACAATTATTAACAATGTTGAAACCTTGTGTAATCTTCCATGGATCATTCTGAATGGATCAGATGAATTTAGGAAAATCGGAGATATAGATACACCTGGTACTAAGATAATTAGTCTGAGTGGATCAGTGAGCACTCCTGGAGTTGTCGAAGTGCCTATGGGTTCGAATCTACAAGATCTTGTTATTAAATTTGGCGATGTTTCGAATATAGATGATCTATCTGGCATTGCCATAGGCGGACCATCGAGTGGAGTTATAACATCCTCAGCGGCGGCAAATTTGTCTATTGGGCCTGGATTCATAGATGGCAAATCAGTCATGTTAGGTGCCGGTGGAGTAATAGCTTTATCAAAGGAAACAGATGTACTTCAGGTTGTTAGGAAACTTTCTGAATATAATGCGAATGAATCCTGTGGTAAATGTACCCCTTGTAGGGAAGGAACTCAGCGGTTGCTTGAAATGATGGGGACTGGCCCCAAAGGAGCTCCGACCGATTGGACTGGATTAGGCAGTCTCGCTGAAGTGATAAATGCAGCCTCTCTTTGCGGTTTGGGTCAGGCCGCTGGGAATCCAGTGCTAAGTTATAACACATACTTTCAGTAAATGAAGAAGGGGTCAAAGGAAGAGGCAAAATGACGCAAATTTTCATCAATGGCAAAGAAATAAGTGTGCCAGAGAATAGCTCTGTTTTGGATGCAATAAACATTTCTGGAACACCTATTGCTCAGTTATGCAAAGATCCAGACATGAAGGCAATCGGCGCCTGCCGTACTTGTCTAGTGGAGATCGATGGAATTCGTGGTTACCCCGCTTCTTGCTCTACTCCTGCCTCTGAAGGTATGAAGATTTCAACCAAAGGCGATCAGCTGAATTTTATTCGCAAGGGTGTCTTGGAACTTACCGCTGGAATGGTAGATTCAAATAAAGAAGATTTCAGAGAATTGTCCAGGACTATTGATGCTAATGAGGCTACTGCTGACACGTGGAAATCCAGGATTCGTGAAAAAATAGATGATAGTAACCCGGTTTTCAATATTGAAATGGAATCTTGTATTCTTTGTGGCCGCTGCGCTCAAGCTTGCCAATCCGGGCATCAATTTATTGGAGCCATTGATGTTTTGGGTTCATCTAAACATGCGAGAATTGGGACTTTTATGGATCGTCCTTTGTTGGAATCAATTTGCACAACTTGTGGTCAATGCCTATCAGTTTGTCCAACTGGAGCAATTTCTACAAAAACAAAACCTCCAGAGGTTTCCAAGACTGTAACAACCACATGCCCCTATTGCGGCGTAGGCTGCGGGATAAAAGCACAAGTATCAGCCGATGACACCATAGTAGAAATGCTAGATGATCCTGAGAACGATTCTAGTCTGGGAATGCTCTGTGTGAAAGGGCGATTCGGGTATACATTTGTTCACCATGAGGATCGTCTAACAGAACCTCTGATACGGAGAAATGGAAAATTAGAACCTGCCACTTGGGACCAGGCATTGGACCTGATAACTGAAAGGCTCAGTGGATACGACGGCGATAGTTTTGCGACATTGTGTTCGGCAAAAGCAACCAACGAAGACGGGTACATACAGCAGAAGTTCTCACGTTTAGTGATGCAAAGCAATCACATAGATCACTGTACAAGGCTATGCCATTCACCGTCTGTAGAGGCGATGCTAACCTCTCTAGGGAGTGGTGCTACCAGTAATTCATACGTTGACTATGAAGAAGCAGGTTGTTTGGTAATAATAGGATCTGATGCTAATTCAAACCATCCTGTGGCTGCCTCTAGGATGAGACGCGCCGTAGTTGAACGAGGCGCGAAACTTATTGTTATAAACCCGCGAAGAATAGACATGTGTGACTACGCAGATATTTGGCTCCGCCCAAGGCCAGGCACAGATGTTGCCTTGTTGAACGGAATGGCTAATGTGATTCTGAATCAGGGTTTGTCAAACGAAAACTTCATAGAAAGTCGAACTGAAGGGTATGAAGATTGGTCAGATATCGTAAGTAAATACACTCCGGAATATGTCGAATCTATAACCGGAGTTGCAGCTGATGATATAGTCGCTGCTGCCCATATGTATGCCGCACCTCCTTTTAGTGGTTCCTGTCTTATTTGGGGGATGGGTATCACACAACACACAATGGGAACCGCTAACGCTCACGGATTGCTAAATCTGGCTTTTTCTACGGGACAGCTAGGAAAACCAGGTTCCGGCATCTCTCCTCTGCGAGGTCAAAATAATGTACAAGGTTGTGGGGACGCTGGATGTTTGCCAAATGCCTTTCCAGGTTATCAAACAATAAATGCTGATTCCGTTGAAAAATTTTCAAACGCTTGGGGGGGGAACAAGTTACCTGATAAATCAGGATTAGTAGTAACTGATATGGTTCGAGAGATTGACAACGGACGTATTAAAGCGATGTATATCACTGGAGAGAACCCTCTTTTAAGTGAGCCTGATTTGAATCATGCAGAGGAGTCTTTTAAGAAATTAGAACTATTGGTAGTTCAAGACATTTTTCTTCATGAAACGGCCCAGATTGCAGATGTGGTTTTGCCGGCATGTTCCTTTGCAGAAAAGGACGGTACTTTCACAAATAGTGAAAGAAGAGTGCAAAGAGTAAGGGAGGTAGTCAGGCCAGTTGGTTCATCTAGGCCGGATTGGGAAATAATCTGTGATTTAGCTCAGCGTCTTTCCGTTAGTATGAATTTGGGATTAGAAGAACAATTTGAATATTCAAATGCCTCTGAAATATGGGATGAAATGTCTGCTCTTACACCTATGATCTCAGGAATAACATACGAGCGCCTTGAAAATGGTGGTATTCAATGGCCGTGTCCGGACGTCGACCATCCTGGTACAAGGTTTCTATATGAACATGATTTTCCCAGAGGTCCGCGGGCGAAATTCGTTGGTTTTGACCAAGGACCTGCCTCGGATGAACTGCCTACAGAAAGATTTCCATTGATATTAAACACTGGGAGAATTCTGTACCACTGGCATGGCGGAACTATCACGAAACGTGCGGAGGGACTGCTAGCCAGAGCTTCTGAGCTATTGATAGCGATAAGCCCAGAAGATGGTGAAAAATACCAAGTCACCGATGGGGAGTGGATAACTGTTAAATCCAAAAGAGGGATGATTGAAGGTCGTGTGTCATATTCAGACAAAATGAGGTCTGGTGAAATATTTGTTCCTTTCGTGAAACTTCAAGAACATGCTGCGAACTTTTTGACCAATGCTGCCTTGGACCCAAACTCTAGAATCCCAGAATATAAGGTTTGTGCAGTCAGGCTGGAGAAAAATTAGATGGCTACATTAGGTTCGACAGGAAAGGCAGAGGCGCAACAGTTCGATAGAAAAAGGAAACTATTCTTGGTTCCTCTGGTTACCATACCTCCGCAATTAGAGGAGCAGATTTCAGAACTTGCCGACACTCATTGGGGCCAGATAAGAGAGCAATTACAAAATTTGGAGAAATCCCTGGGTACTATTCGGCATGTTTTTCATGAATTAATTCATGATGAAGGGGAAGCAGGAGTGCAATTGTTGTCACAAATTTCCCCCAGGTCTGCGTCATTAGTAAAGGAAATCACCGATTCTTCTGGTCATTTGGAGCAGACAGAAGATCAAGATTTGCTTTTTGAACTATCAGATTGGCAGCGGTGTCTTTCCATGGGATTAGTTAGTCAAAAAGTGTCTAGCTTGGCATCAGAAAGCTATCAGACAGCAATGAATGACAGATATGTACACATAGGAGCCAAGATTGATGAAGTTTTGGAAGAAGATGGTGTGGCAGCTTTATTCATAGCGGAAGATCATAGAGTCCAATTCCCGTCTGACATACAAGTGTTTTATGTGTCGCCACCGACTCAAAATCAATTAAAACAGTCAGTGTTAGACCTTATACAAAAAAGCTTTGAGGAGAATCAACCTGAACCCCCTTCAAATAGTAATGAAAAGGAAGTTGAATGAGTGAAAACACACCCCCCAACAGAAGTAGAGAATGGTTCGATACTCCAGAACTTTATGGATGGTTGAGAAGGGCCGGATTTAAAGCCGAAGGATTTAGCGAATCTTCATACGAAGGCAAGCCGATCATAGGGATTTGCAACACCTGGAGTGAGCTGACTCACTGTAATTCGCACTTAAGAGATCTGGCCGAATCTGTGAAGATAGGTGTGTGGCAGGCGGGAGGATTTCCTATGGAATTCCCAGTCATGTCGTTGGGAGAATACAACATGAAGCCGACGACCATGCTGTATAGAAATCTTCTTAGCATGGATGTTGAAGAATCGATAACCGCAAATCCTCTTGACGGCGTTGTTCTTCTGGGCGGTTGTGATAAAACTACTCCTGCCCTGTTAATGGGTGCAGCTAGTGCTGATATACCTGCTATTTTGGTGACCGGTGGACCACAACTGAAAGGAAACTGGAAAGGCGAAGAACTAGGTTCATGCACTGACTGCCGCCGATATGAAGTTGAACTTAGAGCCGGAACTATCGATGAAGATGACTGGGCAGAGTTGCAAAGCTGCATAGTTAGAAGCAATGGCCATTGTATGACTATGGGAACTGCCTCAACGATGGGAACTATGGGAGAAGCATTGGGCATGGCATTGCCAGGAAATGCAGCGATACCCGCCGTAGACTCCCGTAGAAAGCAGCATGCTGAAGAAGCCGGTAGGCAAATCGTGAAAAATGTGGGGTCCAATCTCACGCCTTCGAAAATAATGGATGAAAAAGCTTTTGATAATGCGATCAAATGCTTGCACGCAATAGGTGGTTCAACGAACGCCATAGTTCACTTGACAGCTATTGCAGGTAGAGTTGGTATAGATCTTACCTTAGAAAGATTCGATGAATTGTCTAAAACCACACCGTTTTTACTAAATTTGAAACCATCTGGCCAATATTTGATGGAAGACTTTTATTATGCCGGGGGCGTACCCGCCTTGATGGGTAGAATTGAGAGTCTTTTGGATTTAGATAACATTACGGTCACCGGAAGAAGTTTAGGTGAGAATATCGCAGGACATCTTGTTCATAACGAAGACATTATTAGACCCATGAGCAACCCTCTAGACCCTGAAGGAGGGTTGGCAGTCTTGTATGGAAATATCGCACCAACTGGGGCGATTATAAAACCGACTGCAGCGTCCCCAGATTTAATGGTACACACAGGGAAAGCCATAGTATTTGAGGATCATGATGATCTAGGTAATCGGATTGATGATCCGGATCTTGAAGTATCACCGGATGACATTTTAGTCATGAAAAACAGCGGGCCCATTGGTGGTCCAGGGATTCCTGAATGGGGATTTCTACCCATCCCAAAGAAGATTTTGGCCACAGGAGTGAGAGATATGGTCAGATTAAGCGATGCTAGGATGAGTGGAACTGCATTCGGTACTGTCGTCGTACACGTTACTCCAGAGTCTGCTGGTGGTGGGCCATTATCGGCCATAAGAGATGGGGATATGATCGAGATAGATGTACCTAACAGAAAGTTAAATATACTGATTACAGACGAAGAATTGAAAGAAAGGTTGAATACCCACGAAAATGGAGCCCCTGAATTTAAGCGCGGCTATAAATGGCTGCACGCACAGCATATTTTGCAAGCAGATAAAGGCTGTGACTTCGATTTCTTGAGGGCCGAATCTCTGCAAAGCGGCTAGATATTGTATTTACGGCGGTTACATCCGTGGAGGGAAAAAACCAATGGGGATGAAAGAAAACTTTAGAGATAAAGCTAGAGATGAATTAACCTGGAATCTTACCAATTTGGCCGGTGTCAAAGCACAAATGAGTGAACGTGGACGGCCAGAAGAAAAGGTGGAAAACTCTTGGTATCAAAGGTCATTGGGGGTTATAGACATCACAGATGGGCCAATAAAATGGATAAGCATTTTGAAGAGAGACCGGAGCAAGGATAGTCCACCCAAATGGTGGGTGGTGATGGGGATTCCATTTGACGGCAATGGCTCTAGTGTCCAAAAAATTGGAATAAAGACGGATAGGAAGAAAAACTTTCCTTTATTCGGCAAGATAGTTGATGTTACTTGGAAGGGCGATGACGGCGTCAGCGGTCTTATAAACACACTCTCCCAGGACGTTGCAATCAAGGAATTGTCAAAAAAGATCGGTAACCTGGAAATTAAAAGTCAGTCGGAGATATTTCAAGGTTGGACATTGACCTCAGACAAGAAATTCGCTCCAACTAGCCAAGACTGGGAAGTCATACAAAATATAGCTAAATCTATTCTTTCAGCACCTAGGGCTTTATAAAACATAGTCGATTATTTTGGTAGATTATTCTTGATGGATTTGAACTTTGATTGAACCAGTAGTTTTGTCATATGCACATTCAAATCCCCTCTGAATATCTTCGAGGGGATATTTATGGGTAACGATTTCGCTCAGTTTATTTTCTTTTTGAGAAAGTAGTTCAATTGCCATCTCATAATCGTGGTACCCGTTCAATACCCCGTAACACGATGAGAATATGAAAGATTGTTCTTTCAACAATGGCTGCAGCCAGTCAAATTGCAATGGGGTTCTGAATCCGCCTAGAATCACTATTCGACCTTGCATCCGTGTCGATTCGACTGATTGAAGCAAAGTGGCGTTGCTTTTCCCCCCTACAGTTTCTACAGTAAGGTCAACGCCCCTTCCATCAGTATTTTCTAGTATCAAATCTTCGAAATTTCCATCCGATGGGTCACAAGCGTAGTCAGCCCCCAAGGATAATGCCATGTTAGCTTGTTGCTCATGCCGAGCTGTAACGAAAATTTTTCCAGCTCCGAGAGCTCTGGCGGCTACCACTGCTGTTAGCCCGATTGTTCCTGAACCTAAGATTGCTACACTTTCCCCTCCGGTCATGAGTCCTCGCCTGATTCCGTGTACAGATACAGCCAAAGGTTCAACTAGTGCCCCCTCTTCCCAAGTCATAGAATCCCCGATCTCATAACATCCTATTGCTTTACGATTTATAAATTCTGCAAATCCACCACCTTCAGCTATGGCCATATCCCGGCACTGTCTGTACTGTCCCATTCTGCAGTACCAGCACTTTGAACAGGCCCTTCCCTGCCCTATAGTTTCTATAGCCACTCTTTGACCGATCAGGCTTTTGTCGGAGCCAGGCCCAACTTCTACTACAAGGCCAGTTACTTCATGTCCTGCCGGGAGCTCGTCGGCTTGTTCTTTATCATTGTTCATCAGTAAATCGGAACCGCATATTCCGGTTGCTTTTACCTGGATTATGGCGTCCCCCTCTCCTGCAATTGGGTCAGGATGCTCTTTTACTTCCATAGATCCATTGCCGTCGTAAAATGCTGCTTTCATAAATACTCCCTATCAGGTTCAAACTACTTTACCGGGTAAGCGACAATTTTAATAATCACCTGCCCAAAGTGAATTCACCCAAAATAATTACAAACGTTCAATATACTCAAGTTCTTCATGTAACTCTTCTT
>RQOP01000041.1 GCA_008373095.1 SAR202 cluster bacterium
CTGGTGTAATGTGGGATGAAATGCAGGCTTATGGATTCTACAGATATACGGATCCAAACTCTCTTTCGAATCCGGAGCCAGCTTCAAGGTAACCTGAACAAAATAATTTGAGACCTTAAGTGTCCACCTCGGTCAATATGACAACTGAGGTGGACGTTTGATATACGGTGTTAACTTACAATCTATTTGTGCGGGTAAATATTTACTTTGCCGAATATTACAAATTTGACACACCTAAAACCTCTTTGCGTTACCTGTTATGGTTCAGGGGACATTTCGTTTGGGATACATGGTGATATCATCATTAATATTGTCTCAATAAGGAGAATGAATGTTTCATATAAAGAGAGTATTTAAGGCAAAGTCAGGGCAGTCACGTAAAGTTGCAACTTTAGCTTACCAGGCAGCAGAAACTTATAATGGTGCAGGTCAACGTGGGGAATTTTCTGTGTATTTCAATCCTGGTACTACGCCAGGAGAAAAAGATATCGTTGTGCTTCAATGGACTGATGAAGCCTTAAAATCAGTATTTCGCGGAGAAAATGACATTCCATCCAGGTCGCTAGAGATTTGGAAGGAACTTATGACCCTCACTGAGGAGAATTGGATTGAATTCAACGAACTTCTAACTCCTGACAAGATGGTCAGTTAATTAATTTTTAGTTGCATAAAGAGACACCCAATCAGTGGGATTTCGCTATAAAAATTCCATATGCGCTAGGTGTCAGGATCTAAATTTAACTCATGACAAATAAAAACATTGCGGTAGTTGGTGCAGGAATTGTGGGTGCATCGGTAGCTTGGCATTTGTCCAAATGCGGGATGGATGTCTCTGTATTTGATAAAAATGAGCCGGGATCGGGTGCGAGTGGTCATTCCTTTGCCTGGATCAATGCCTTTTCTAAACAACCACGCCATTATTTCGACTTAAACTATCGTTCAATGGATCGTTGGCATAGATTTGCTGAAGATTTGGATGAAGATATTGGACTCAGATGGGGCGGTAATATCACTTACTGTTTGGATCCTGATGAAGGTAAAAGGCTGGCTTCTGAGTGCGAACGACTTAACTCGTGGGGATATTCAGCACGGTTAATATCATCGGAGGAGCTCTCCAAGCTTGAACCCAACCTAGAAATTGGGCAATTCCATACTGGTATTTACACTCGTGAGGAAGGACACGTTTTGCCTGTTAAAGTGGCGGAAGCCTGCATGAATCAGATCGATGCAGCTGGCGGGAAACTTCATATTGGCACTGAGGTTGAATCGATTTCTCAAGACGGTGACAAAGTTTTACTACACTCTCCGGATGGGCACAGGGAATTCGATAAGGTAGTAATAGCAGCTGGTACAGATTCGACAGGTTTAGCTCTGACTGCTGGTATTAATTTACCTCAAAGGAGGAGTCCTGGAGTGGTCGTCAAAACGAACCCCCTACCCTCCTTTATAAAAAATTTGTCCACAATATATTTGCCAGCTCTTAGTAAAGAAGAAAAAGAATTACATATCAGGCAAAGCACAGATGGCGTCGTTATGATTGGTGCTGGTGATCAGGAGAGTGAAGCAGAGGACGATTCACAGGAATATGCAGATAAGCTGGTTCAAAGAGCCTCCCTTCATTTCAACCAACTTTCAGGAGTTGATGCAATTAGAGTGCCGGTAGGTTTTAGGCCTATGCCAGAGGATGGTCTTCCAGTAATAGGCTCCTCTCCGCCTAACAACAATATATATTTAACTCTGATGCACAGTGGAGTGACTCTTGCTCCCCTAGTAGGTGCCCTGGCAGCCCTAGAAATAACGACCGGAATATCTAATGCTGACTTGGACCCATATCGACCATCAAGGTTTTCTATTAAGGCCTGATCGATTTATCAGAGTTGTAGATTTCCAATCTTAAACATATAGTTCTGGCGTGCTAAACCTTTTAACATAAAAATAAGATACCTGGTGAAAATATGAGATTAGAAAATAAAGTGGCCTTGCTAACTGGGATCGGACAAGGAATGGGTAGAGCGACTGCTAGATTGTTCGCCCAAGAAGGAGCCAAAACGGCCCTCTCAGCAAGAGGGGAAGAACGTCTTAAAGAGACAGCAAGTCAAATAGAGAGTTTGGGAGGAACTGCGATAGTAGTTCCGGGAGATCTTTCAGAAAGATCAGCAGTGGACTCAATTGTGAAAGATGTGGTCGACAAGTTTGGGAAAATAGATGTTTTATATGCTGCTGCTGGGGGTAATTTTGACCCGACCCGCATCTTGGATGATATTGACCAGGATTTTTGGGATAGTACTGTTTCCAACACGATGAACAGTCTTTACAACCTTGCTCAGGCTGTCCGTCCTGTCATGAAGGACAATGGAGGCGGATCAATAGTAACAGTTGCTGCCAGTTTCAATGTTCGCCAGGCAGGAAATGCTTCATATGGAGCTGCCAAAAGTGCAATTATAGGAATGTCACAAAATCTGGCAGGTGAACTGTATAGTGACAATATTAGAGTAAATACCATAGCCGCCGGTTTGTTTAGAGGTAAACTTCCAGATGGGAAAGTGGTGAATGCTGAAGTTAATTTGGCCCGTACTGGTTATCCCCAGGATATCGCCAATGCAGCGTTGTTTTTTGCATCAGATGAATCTGGTTGGGTAACCGGGCAGACCTTGGCTGTAGACGGTGGCGTGGACGTTGGAGGCCGCGGACTTTGGGATCATGAGCGTTAAATTTAACGCCTGTATAACAACTGGAATTGTTTGTAGAATCAATTGTCCCCCTGGTAGGCGAACAAAACCTGAAAACAGGAAACATTTTGAATCTTTGCAGCAAGCTTATTTGGAAGGTTTTAGAGACTGTCTTGTTTGTAAACCATCCATAGGGCTCACTGGTCCTTGGGTACCAATAAAGGAACGCCAAAGCTGAATCCATAAACTGTTTCGAGGAAAAGTGTTAAATAAGAATCTTAGAGGTACTGAATGATTAAGAACTTTTCGGTCTTTTATGTTGGGAACATAGATTTGGAAGACGTCGGACTTGATGGGATTCCCGCCAATGATAGGAGATACAGGAATGAGCGTTTGACGCAGTCCATGGAAACGGCTGAAAAAGCCGCTATTCTTATGGATGAGCTCGGCTATCATGCGCTCTGGATGGCGGAACATCACTTTCAGAGAGAAGGGTACGAATGTATTCCCAATGTGATTATGATGGGTACCCATCTCGCTGCTAAAACAGAGAGATTAAAGTTTGGTTGTGGGTTCAATATAGTTCCTATGTGGCATCCCCTGAGATTGGCTGAAGATTATGCAATGGCTGATGTATTAACTGGTGGTCGTATGATATTCGGGGTTGGTCGCGGCTATCATTCCCGCGAGGTGGAAACGTTTGGTTCACCGGTTATAGACAATGACCTCAATAGAGAGTTATTTGAAGAACAGATAGAGGTGATTCTTAAAGCCTTTAATAGTGAATCTTTCAGCCACCATGGCAAAAACTACAATATTCCCCCGGATGTCCCATATAGAGGATATGACCTTGAGGAAATAACCCTTGTCCCTAGGCCTCTAAACCTGCCGGTAGAGACATGGCAGCCGGTAGTGAGCGGAAGCAGTATTGATTTCACTGTTAAGAACGGATTTAACGGCGTGGTTGCTTTAACTGGAGAAAAATTGGTAGACCAGGCCTTCCATAGATTTAGAGATGCTTGTGAAAGAAATGGTAGAGGTAATGTGTTGGGAAGTGGGCTTGCCCTTGGAATAGGATTCTACATAGCAGATAACGAAAATGATGCTATGGAAAGACTGAGGCCATTTCATGATGAGAGATTCAAATGGTTTGCTCCTTTTGGATTTGTTCGCTATGCAGATGAAGAAGGTCGTGTTTGGGGAACTCCAGGTGCACCAGCTAGGACTCCTAGGATTGAAGATGGCGTTCAGCAAAAAGCATGGATTTGCGGACCACCCTCACATCAGATTGAATTTCTCAAAGAGGTAGAGGAAAAGTATCCGGGTCTGGAAAATATCATGCTTCATTGGCCAGAAGGTATGCCTAGAGACGAATATTTATCACAGTTACGTATTTTTGCCGAAGAAGTGATGCCGGCCTTCACTGGAAGGGAATAATAACAAACGGGAGTTAGCTAATTTCCAGTAAGGTCCTGCAAATTTGGCATTACCTTTTCTGCCATCAGCCGCATGGAAGTTTCGTAGGCTTCACTGTCTTCTGCATGATCGAAGGTTAGCCATAACAGGTGTCCGAATCCGCCAACTGTATGATATAGATTTCGAAGCTTTTCTGTGACTGTTTCGGGAGAACCGACTATCCAGAGGTTCTCCATCATATATTCGATAGTAACATCATCATCAGACATGCTTTCATCATGCTTCATGAATGAGACGAAAGGATAGGCTCCTGCCGAAAACAAAGGCCGTAAGTACTCTCGCCACGCCCTTCCAAGCATCCCATTTATTGCCCCTTCTCTTGCCTCTTCGTCAGTTTCGGCTACCCAAACGTCGCGAACAATCCTCCATTCGCTTCTGGACGGGGCTTCCCTTCCTGCGGCTGCGGCACCTTCTGTAACTGCATCCCAATGGCTAGCTACATATACAGCATTCAATCCTAGGCTCATCGGTATATATCCGCGTTCTCCCACTATTTTAAGAGTGTCAGATCCAGGACTTGCGCCTGCGACACCAATGGGAGGATGAGGCTTTTGAAAAGGAGTTATATGGTGTCTTAGGTTTGCAAATGCGTAATCTTCCGGGTTCGGGATATTGATGTCCCAGAACTTACCTTTATATTCGAAAGGCCCGTCCAAGTTTTCCCATAATTTAAGAATTATGTCTAAAGATTCTCTCGTTCTTTCCCTATGTTCACCATTTTCCATATCCACGCCGAATAATTCATGATCTGATTGAAGCCCGCCGGACCCTATTCCAAACATATATCTGCCCTGAGCTAGATGGTCTAGGTAAGCTACTCTACTCGCCAGTTCGATCGGATGATGAAATGGCAAAAGATGGGCTCCAGTGCCCAATTTAATGTTTTTGGTTTGCATTAGTGCTTGTGCAATAAGAATATCTGGCGATGGAACTGGTTCCCAAGGGGCCGTGAAATGTTCTCCTATCCACGCCTCCTCTAGTCCGTATTCGTCCGCCATTCGCAAACATTTAAGATCCCACTGCTGGGCATCGTAGGGAGATCGTTCTGGTGGATGGGAAGGCATAAGGAATAAGCCAAGTTTCATATCTAAGTCCTCTTAAATCTAGATAGTTATATCAGGGATGCCCATAATACTAATTACACCTGCCAATTAAAAGTCTTTGAAAGTATCCCCTAAGGTTTCTATAATCGTTAGCCTGTTAGTAGAATGCTTACAAAATATGAATTATGGAAGGTTCCGATGTCAGAGACTTCACCAAAACTAGTAAGCCCTTCTTGGTTGCTTGAGAGGCTGGATGATCCCGCTATAACAGTGTTGGAAATTTCCTCTGATCCAGAGGCCAAGGCATACCTGAAAGGACATGTTCCAGGAGCGATTTTTTCTTTTTGGAAGGACCTATTGTGGCATGAGACTGATAGAGAATTCGTGAGTTCATCTGAACTCAGCAGTAGGCTTGGAGAAATAGGTGTTTCGACAGATTCCACATTAGTAATATGCGGTGACCCTGTGCAATATGGTACTTATGCATTATGGGTAATGACAATGGCTGGCGTGAAAGATGTCAGAATACTTGATGGGAGTCGGACTCGATGGATTAATGACGGGAATCCGCTGGAAACCGAGGGTCTCAGTCGCGAACCAATTGATAATGGAAGTTTAGATCCTTCGATCGCAACCAGAATCGGACGTGATGAGGTTCTCCAAAAGATCAACAATCCAGATACCGTTTTACTAGATGTTCGATCGCCAGAGGAATATCGAGGAGAAAGGGTTAGTCCTCCTGGAGGCTTTGATCATGGCGCTGAAAGGAAAGGGCGAATCCCAGGTGCGGTGCACTTATTTTTCAGAGAGTTATTAAATGACGATGATACTTTTATCTCTAAAGAGAAACTTGAAAGAAAATTTTCAGAAGTAGGTGTTAAGAAATCATCTGGAAAGGACATTGTGAGTTATTGCAGGTTGAGCCATCGAGCTACTTTGTCTTGGTTTGCGATGAGCGAAATTCTTGGAATAGAAAAAGCGCAGATATATGACGGGTCATGGACAGAATGGGGCAGCATAGTTGGTTTCCCGATCGAGCTTTAACAGACTCTCAGCAGGCAAAGGAGTCTAGTATGACCATGATAGTTTTGAATGGAATTTGTCTTATATAAAGGTGCTTAAATTGTCAGACTCGGAAAATAGATTAGTGACCATTACACCGGGAATTTTAACAATATGCACGTACACTGAATTTGCTCCTTTTTCTTATGAAGAGGATGGATCAATTGTGGGTACCGACATTAGTTTCCTTAAAAATTTTGCGGCGGAAATGGACTTAAAGGTGAAGATTCTAAAGAAAGATTTCTCCGGTTTATGGGAAACTCCAGGACAAGGGATTTGTGATGTTTCAGCCGCGGGAATGATGGAATATGAAGACCGAATACTTGGTGATGGTTCGGTGTGGAGTGAGCCGTATATGCTCGTTACCAGATCACTATTGATACGAAGTTCGGATAGAGAGATCCTCAAATCACCTGAAGATTTTAGAGGTAAAAAAATAGTTGTAACTCCGACTTCAAGCGCTCATATAGATGGAGACATAAGGTACAAACCAATTGGAGCCACAATAATTCCGGAAGTGCCATCACAAGATGAGATAGTATCCCAGCTATTGTCTGGTCAGATTGATGCTTTTGGTGAAGGCGACGTGAGTAATGAATATCTCGCCAGTAGATATACTGACTCAAATGGGGAAAGATTGCTTGTTTTAACTGATGTTCATCCCATGACAAATCCCGAACTGCTGAGATTTGCGGTAAGATCAGTGGATCCAAACTTACCTAAAAAACTGAACGAATTCATTTCAAAGTCACAAAGTGATATAAATGCTTAATATAGCTGTATTAGATGACTATCAAAATGTAGCCTTTGAATGCGCCAACTGGTCTGAATTGGCTGGAAAAGCAAGCATCTCTATTTTCAATGATCATATCCATGATCCAGATCCACTGGTTGATAGACTTAAAGAGTTTGAGATTATTTGTGCGATGAGGGAAAGGACTCCCTTCCCGAGAGAAATATTGCAGCGCTTACCTAAATTACAGTTATTGATCACTACTGGTATGCGAAATGCTTCCATAGATGTTGAAGCGGCGAATGAGTTGGGTGTCATTGTTTGCGGAACAGATGGACTTCCCTACCCGACGGCAGAATTGGCATGGGGATTAATTTTGGATTTAGCAAGAAATATTTCGGAAGAGAATGAGGCGGTTAAGGATGGAGAGTGGCAAACAACTTTGGGTGTTGGACTGAAGGGTAAAACTCTAGGGCTGATAGGCCTTGGAAACTTAGGTGGACAGGTCGCCAACTATGGAAATGCTTTTGGTATGAATGTAATCGCCTGGAGCCAAAACCTTACTGAGGAGAAAGCAAAGGACAAAAATGCAACGTACGTCGATTTAGATACCTTAATGTCTGAATCGGATTTCATTAGTATTCATACGGTTCTCAGTGAAAGAACCCTGGGACTTATTGATTCTTCTAAACTTCAGTTGATGAAAAAAAGTAGCTTTATAGTTAATACTTCAAGAGGACCTATTATTGACGAATCAGCTTTAGTTGAGGCTTTAGATAATGCTCAGATAGCAGGAGCAGGGTTGGATGTCTTTGGTTTGGAACCAATGCCCTCCGATCATCCTTTAATCACCTCAAACCGAACTGTAATTACACCTCATATTGGATACGTGACACAAGAAACATATAAAATTTTTTATGAGCATACGGTGGAATGCATCGCAGCGTTCATAAATGGAAAACCGGTGAGAGTGTTGAGCTAAATAGGCTTTTAATTTAGAGATTGAAAATACTGGAGGATATATCAGGTGCCATCTTTTGATGTTGTTTCAAAAACAGATCTTATGGAAGTAGATAACGCAGTAAATGGTGTAAAACGCCAAATTAGGCAACGTTTCGACCTTGCGGGAACCAAATGTGATGTCGAACGAAATGAAAATAGTTTGACTATTACTGCTGATGACAATATGAAATTAACTCAATTGCATGATTTGCTAAGGCAAAATTTTGCTAGCAGAAAAGTTGACGCTAAGGCTTTAGATTTTGGAAAAGCTGAAAATGCATCTGGTGATTCTTTGCGACAAGAAGTAACAATTAAACAGGGAATAGATCAAGAATTAGCTAGAAATATAAATAAAGCTGTAAAAGGTTCGAAAATTAAGGTTCAGATATCGATAAAAGGTAGTGAACTTCACGTGTCTGGCAAAAAGCGAGACGAACTCCAAGAAACTATAGCCTTTATAAAGAAGATGGATACTAATCAGCCTCTGCAATATGTTAATTTTCGCGATTAATTAATCGTAGATACTTTTCATTTGCCAGGCATCTAATTTCTTCAAGGTGGCTGATGTCCCTTGGGATCTTATTGAGACACCTTTGCTATCTGCCCTAGATGGGTAAACTCGCATTGCCACACATTGTTTTCCGTTAACAAAAACTTCCAACACGCTTTTGTCCAAAAATATCCTTAAGGTTAGGTTTTCATCAGGTGACAGGTATACCGGTGCCGTTTCGGGAGCCCGTGATAGTACGTCGGAAGACAAGGATGAATAGGATGAATCTATAGAGATGAGGCTATCTGAAGCGTCTAATCGTTTTCCAGGCTCCCATCCCTCATATCTTTCCCAATTCCTAAAACCTCTGTTCCTGTAGAAAGAGATTCGGGTAAATTCTTCTTTGTCGGGAGATCTAAAAACGGTGAGGTCAACCATTGGAGAGTCATTAGTTTCGATCTCGGCCATTATTTCCAGAGTGTCGCCCTGTATTTCTTCTAACACTATTTCTTGGTTGGCAGGGATTTCCATCTTGGAGATATCCTTGTGATTTGTTCTCAAAGACTCAATATCGCCTGCAGGTTCCACAGATAGCATATCTTTTCCGACCGGTTCCTCATCAATTAGAGATAATCGCCTTGGCAGAGTCATGATCTGGTTCCACCCCTGGTTATCCATTCCCTGGTTCATATTAAATATTGTTATCACGCCACCTTTACCATCAGGCGTAGCAGATGGGGCGTGAACCCCAGCAGGTCCATAAGGGCCAAAATTAAATTCATGGTGGGATGTCACCACAAACTTATCTCTTTCCTCATCATAGTCACCTACTAAGGCCTGACCACCGCTCATGTGGCTGTAAAATAACAAAATATGTCTGTCACCTATAGGCCAAAAATAGGGGCAAGCACCATCATCACCAACTAATGTGAAATGGTCACCTTCAATGAAAGGATGAAGATATTTCCAATTTATTAGATCTTTAGACTTCAGTAGGAAATTGGCTCTAGTCCTCCTGCCAGACGGGATGTGAGGCAAAGTACCGCCTGACAAGGAATAGTAATAGTCACCTTTTTTCCAGATGCATGGGTCAAATACTCTAAGTTCTGGTGGGGCATCTTTATCTTTTAGTTTAATAACAGGCTGGCCTGTCAGTTTTTCCCAGTTAAGTAGGAGAGGATCACTTGATGTCGCTATCATATTTCCAACCTCAGTTCCGTGGTACATGGCGATCACTCGATCATTTTCAACCAAGGTGGCTCCAGAGAAACATTTTTCTTCTGGATTTGGATATATGGCATATGGCAAGTCTCTCCAGTTAATTAAGTTCTTACTTATGGCGTGTCCCCAATGTGGTCTGGGATCTTCTGGTGGATATCCCTGATAGAAAAGATGCCAGTTATCTTGCCAGTAACATAAACCATTCGGATCGTTTAGGGTGCTCTCAGGATTGACGTAATGATAGATAGGTCTGAATTTGTCTGCGGATAATTTTTTTCTTGATTCCGACATTCGCGAGATTAGGGGATTATTTACTAATTCTTTTTCCTGTTCTTTGAGAGTCGAGGAGAATGTATATTTGGGAACTTTTGAAGTGTAGTCGTTACCGGACATTTGTTTTCCTTAATTTGAGGCGACAAAAAATCTATAAATTAGGTAAATAATTAAAATAATTGAACCGATTATGAAAGTAGAGGCTGATCTCATTTTATTATGTTAGCTGCAGTGATTTACTTGCTTATCATTTTTCAACGCAAACTTGGCATTACCTTTTTACAGAATAGTTCAAGTGAATTTTGTACCTTGTCTGCGGGTATCTCTTCTCCTGCATTGAATTCCGCAGCTATTCCATCCAAGCTGAGAACCTCTATCATTTTTGTGAGTTGCCTAACAACAGTTTCAGGATTTCCTACTGCTACTTTTTCGCCCTGGATATCCGACCAGTTTATTTCAGAAAGATTCTTACTTGTATTCCCTTCTGTATTAAGTGATGCTGTGGCATTGTTACCCAATTGGGACCCAAGTCGCCTGAATTGTTTCATGAAGCTCGATTCGGAATTTTCCATAGCCTCTTCAGTGCTGTTTGCTACATGAACGGGAACTCGTAAGAGTATGCTACCCGTAGACTGGTTCGATTTCTTGAGGGCTTTTCTATATAGAACAACTTGTTCAGCAACATCTGATAATGACAATCCTCTTACTCCCACAAATATAGGAATTCCCATTTCCCCTAATGTCGTGAAGGTTTCAGATGTAGTCGCTGCTATTCGCATAGGAGGATGTGGTTTCTGTAAAGGTTTTGGTGTTAAACACACTTCGTCGTAACTGTTGTATTTTCCTGAGTAACTGAAAGTGTCCTCTGTAAACGCCTTCTTAATTATTTCCATGGATTCATAGAATATTTCCCTACTTTCGGTATAGGGGATTTTGTAGCCATTGTATGCTTCTGGTAGGCCGCTTCTACCAATGCCAAATTCGAACCTACCCCCGCTTACATGATCCAAGGTGGCCACTTCCTCGGCGATACGCAAAGGATTGCCGAGCGGTAAGATGTGTACGGCGGTCCCAATTTTTATCTTTTTTGTTCTACCTGCTATTGCAGCTGCTAAAACCAATGGTGCCGAAAGAACGGACCGGTTGGGTCTGAAATGGCTTTCAGCTAACCAAATAGTGTCGAGCCCAAGTTCTTCTGCAACCGACACGTGTTGAAACGATTCTTCAAACGCTTCCGTTTGTGGGTGACCTTCTCGTATATGAAATTCCATGAAACTTCCAAAATTCATACTCTGTCCCCTGTGCAGGATTTTGGTTTGAAGACTTTACTAATTTGGCATCAGAATAAAGAGGCTGGATATAGAAAGCAAGAGTGGGAGGTAGAGGGTTTTTGAATTTAAAAATCCGCCTTCTATTTAAGTGACTATTCGACGGTAACAGTTGCTGTCACGGACCATACAGCTTTCTCCCCCCCCTCCCAAGGTCGGCTGTACGCCCAGGTCAATGTACTATTTCCTTGCTTGAGAATTTGCATTCCCCATTCTTCACTTCCGGAGGATCCGACCTTACCTGTTTCTGGAGCGGTAAATTTGTGATAAGTCTGTTTCAGAACATTTTGGTCACTAATTTCAGGAACCTCAGACCATTGGAAACCCGTTGTGGGGTTTGAGCAAAGATTCAGTACAAGCAAATCTCCTTCACTTACCTCCATGTTTATATCTACATGATTTGCTTTCGACAGTTGATCACAGCTGATATTGAAAGAATTTTCTTCGCCCGCAGACGATGAGCAGGATATTAACGAGGCTATTGTTAATAGAAGGTAAATCATAAATAGGTACTTCATGTGCCTATTATAGGTAATTTCCTTACAAAGGAGTTTTACTACGTAATTTAGCTTCTTGCTTCAAATGTTCCTATAGATTGCCCTTTTAGATGAGCGTTGTCGTTTAGGCAAACAACAGACCATCCCTTACTGTTAAAGATGAAACGAGAAATGGAAGTGTTGTCGACACCAATTTTATAAATTAATCTTTGATCAAAGCCCATAACGTAATGAAAAATCGACCTCATTGTATTTCCGTGTCCTACTATGGCGACCTTTAGGGATTGAGGTGTCTTGCATAGCTCGCGATTATAAATTAATTCGTCTTCTAGCCAATTGGTGGCCCTTTTCTGTACTTCCCTTATGCTCTCCCCTTCTGGCCCCACAAAGTCACGGCCTTTTTCCATGATATAAGTCATAGTTTCACTGGTGTATGCCTCTTCAGTAGGAACCCCGCGCCAGCCTGGTATTTGTTGTTCAATTATTTCTTCTATTTTCGAAAATTCTCTTTCACCTTCACCTCTTGCTCTGAGCATATTCTCTGTAGTTTGAATTGCTCGAGTCATGGTCGAGCTGTAAATTTTGTCGAAAGAAAGGTTTTCTGCCTTAAACCTCTCTCCCAACAATTTAGCTTGCTCATGCCCCAACTCAGTTAATGCAGCATCATAATTGCTTCCAGCAGCTAGTCCGGGAGTTGCATTGGAATGAGATTCTCCGTGCCGTATGAAAAATATGTCTAAATGAAAGTCTTTATGTATCATGGTGTCCCTTTGGTTCTAGGTTATTTATGTAACAGTATTTCACGGAACATTTTATTGATTCAAGGTTGTCGAAAACATCGGCTGCTGAATCTTGGTGTTACTATTCCCACATTCGGATGGAATCGATTTGGAAGGAGGATGTAGAACATGCATGATTTATTGGTGAAAGCTGGCACTGTTGTTACTGCTTCAGGACCTAGGAAATTGGATATCGTTATTGATGGTGGGTTAATCACTTCACTATCGACTGAAGATTTGGATTTGGATCAATTTAAAAATGTGGTGGATGCAGAAGGAATGATTGTTGTTCCTGGTGGGGTGGAGCCTCATGCTCATATTGGTGGCCCTCGTCAACCTGAAAGGTCTGGTGCGGAACCAGTATCAAAAGCAGCCCTTTTTGGAGGCACAACTACCGTGCTTGATTTCGCCACCCAAATACCAGGACACGATTTGTACCATGCATTGGAAGAGGCAGAGGAAAGATGGTCAGGCAACGCTTACACAGATTATGCCTATCATCCGATATTAACCAATGGAGCGGATGAAAATAGCATATCCCAGATCAAAGATTTGACTCGGGAAGGTATTGCCAGCTTTAAGGTATTTACTACCAGCATTAGGCCCCCTAGCCCTCAGATGCAAAATAACCACACCGATTTTGGAAGGTTGAGTACGATTATGGACCGTGTGTCTGAATCAGGTTCGATTTTGCTTGTTCATTCAGAAGACGATGAAATGGTTCACTATAATTATGACCGCTTAAAAGATGCGGATGAGTGGGATTGGTGGAATATGCATCGTGTTCATACCAATCAATCGGAAGACGTCTCATTTAGGCGAGTATCGCGCCTTGCAGAGTTGAAAGGATGTCCAATTTATTTTGTGCATGTCAGCGCTAAAGAAGGTGTAGAGGAGGTCGTAAGATCACGGGCCGCTGGATTACCGATTTACGGAGAAACATTGCACAACTACGCCTGTTTTACCTATGAGGATTACCGGAGCAAGGATGGGATGAAATATCACACATATCCATCCTTAAAAAGTGAACATGACAGAGATTCATTGTGGGAAGGGTTAATGGATGGTTCACTGTCTACGATAGCAACGGATCTGGTATCTACAACATGGGAAGAAAAAATAAAATTTAGAACAGTTGCTGATGTGACTGGTGGCCATAATGGTATAGAAACCAGGATGGGAGTTGCTTACACAGAAGGTGTAGTCAAAAGAGGGATGTCTCTAGAGCGATTCGTGGATATTACTTCCACCAACGCTGCAAAAATTATGGGGCTGTATCCTCGAAAGGGTGTAATTGCTCCAGGCAGTGATGCAGATATCACTATTATGGACCCCACAGTGGACAAAGATTTGTCGCTCAGTGATTTGCATTTGGAAGACTATAGTATTTGGGAAGGATACCGTGTAAAAGGGTGGCCGAAATCCGTTGTACACCGGGGGAAAATAGCTATTTTAGATGGAGAACTTTTCTCGAGTCCGTCTTATGGAGAATTTCTTCCGAGATGCATTTCTGGTGACATTTTAGGAGGTCCGGTTTGTTAGCAGGCACTGCTATTTATAAATATTGGCAATACAGAATTTATGGAATTGATGGAAAATATACGTGTTAACATTCCTTAACAATCACAGGTAGAACTGGACAGGAGATAAGCGAAATGGCCCAAGCTGAAATCGAGGATCGGTTTAATAATTCATTCACTCAAAAGTTTGGATTTCCAAAAACTAGAGCTGCTAACAAAGTTGTGGATTCCTTGAAAGAATCCCACATTGCTTTTATTAAAGAGGCTCCATTTATGGTGATGGCTACTTCCGATTCATCTGGAAAATGTGATGCCTCTCCGAAAGGAGGTCTACCAGGCTTTGTCAAAGTTTTGGATGAAAGGACTCTTTTGCTACCCGACGTGGCTGGAAATAAACTCTTCCAGTCATATCAAAATATACAAACTAATCCCCATATAGGCCTCATATTTTTTATTCCAGGATTGAACGAAACTTTGCGAGTTAATGGGAGTGCGAATGTTATTTCAGACGAGGCGGTGGTAGATCTTAAACTTAAATTAGAGGTTTCCAATCCGGATGAAGATGCCAAAATATTGCAAGGTATATTGGTGGATGTAGAAGAAGCGTATGGACATTGTCCAAGAGCTTTCAGCTTTTCCTCTTTATGGGATACAGATCAGATAGAGCAAAATAGAGGGGCTGCTGCCAAACTGAATGACTGACTAGATTGCTAAGGAGATACTCAATTGACCACCACTACGTACGACCCGCAAAAGAAATATTCTGTGAACATAATCGACAAGGTTTACTTAGAAGATGGTGAAGATTCTTTCGGCGTCAGAATATATCAGCCTGAAGGAACGGGGCCTTTTCCGGTACTGTTGGACGTACACGGAGGAGCTTGGCAGGGAGGATCTAATACTGACGGTGAATACTTTGATAAGAAACTCGCCCAAAGTGGGGTATTGGTAGCGGCAATAGATTTTCGGGTGGCCCCCAAACATCCTTATCCCGCTCAAGTAATCGATGTGAATTATGGTGTGAGATGGTGGAAAAACGAATGTGCCTCGTTCAAAGGAGACGCTTCGAGTTTTGGACTATTAGGTATATCAAGTGGCGGACATACTGCCATGCTGGCAGCATTGTCACCAGATAATATGGAATACACAGAACGGGTATTTCATACCAACACCCATACTAATGCATCTATAGATTATTACATTGGCGTTTCTGCCGTATTGGATTCCCATGCTAGATATTTGTATGCCAAAGATGCTGGTATGGAGCATTTGATAAAGGGTAGTGTTACGTATTTTGGCGATGAAGAAATGATGAAACTGGGGAGCCCGCAATTCATTTTAGAGAGCGAAACCTATACTGAATTGCCAACGGCTCTTTTGATACATGGGTCCGCCGACGCGAATGTTCCGAATCATATCCCACAAAACTTTGAATCTACATACAAGTCAAAGGGCGGGGCAATTGATCTAGCAGTATTTGATGGTATGTACCATAGCTTTGTCAGATATCCAGAACCAGAGTCAGATGAGGCGATTGAAATCATGAAGGATTTCATATCCAAACAGGTGTAATTTAATTAGTATATGATTCTGGACAATCTGTGTGTATCAGGTTTTCTTGCTTCAATTCTTTCCATAAATCCCCTGGTATAGAGATTGAAGCCATATCTATATTGTCTTTTATTTCCTCCGGGCTGCGTGGTCCAGGGATAGTGGTAGCCACCGAAGGATGCATTAATCCGAATTGAATTGCTGCTGCTTTTAGAGGGGTATTGTATCTATCACAAACTTGTTTAATCTTTTTGGCTTTTTTGATAACTTCAGGTGGCGATGGATCGTAAAAGTAGGTGCTTTCCTCTTCTAAATTAGAAGCCAATATACCACTGTTATAGGGACCACCAAGGATCAGGCTTATATCTTTTTCTAGACAAATCGGCATCAATTCGTGGAGAGCTGAATGGTCAAGTAATGTGTAGCGACCGGCTATCAAGAAACAATCAAAATCGGCTTCTTTAGCGAATTGCACCAACATTTCCCATTGGTTCATTCCTGCACCAATAGCTTTTATGATTCCTTGATCTCTGAGATCTGACAGAGTCGGGAATGCTTCATTCAAAGCTGGGCCATAATGGTCATCAGGATCATGTATTAGGACGATATCCAAGGAATCCAAATCCAATCTTGCTAGGCTTTCATCTATTGATCTCAAAATCCCATCCCTTGTGTAATTAAAAGGTATTTCATCTCCTGGGATTATTAGCCGACCGACTTTGCTGGATAACACGAATTGATTTCTTGGCAGGGTTCTGAGAAAACTTCCATAGTGTTGTTCACTCACCCCTGCACCGTACAACGGTGCTGTGTCAAAATAGCGTATGCCCTGTTGGTATGCATAGTCCAAAGTATCGAATGCGATTTCCCTATCGAGACTTCCTAGTGGAGCTCCCCCCATACCTATTTTTGTAACTTCAACTTGGGTGGTTCCTATTTTTGAGGTGTCTAAATTTGCTGCCATGTGATTCCTATAAGTATTGGTTATCGAGTATGGGTTATCATGTGTTTTTATAAGATATCAGATAATTTCACCTGAGAATAAAATTTTTCTAAATGCCCAAGCCAAATATAACACCAAGACGCATTCTAATTTTTGGTTCGCTTATGCATATTTGGAGTGATTTGATATTTACATTGCCGATACCGCTGCTGCCTGCTATAAAAGATAATTTGGGCCTGACATACGCTGAAGTTGGATTAATAAAGTCGGCTCATAGCGGGGCGACTGCCATACTGCAGGTTCCTGCAGGTTTTATGGCTGAGAAATTTGGCGAATTTTGGATGCTAGTTTCAGGGAATCTTTGGGCATCTGCGGGTTTAGTGGGAATGGGTATGTCTGGTGGGTTTTGGTTGTTATTTATTTTTGCAATCATCGGTGGTCTGGGAGGAGGTACCCAACACCCACTGGCCTCTAGCATGGTTTCGAGGGCATACAACGAGTCTGGCAGGTCGGCTGCTGTAGGCACAGTAAATTTCTCTGGAGATTTGGGGAAAATGCTGGCCCCTGCTTTGGCTGGGGTTCTGCTTTTTACCTTTGGGTGGGGCGCCACTATGTATTATCTGGGAGCTGTAGGCATCGGGTTGATGATTGTTACAGGCTTTCTTAACAACAGTTTTGACATGGGAAGACCAGAAGCCAATTCGGGTCAACAGGGATCAGATTCCCTATCTGAGAAGGCTGCCCAAAACGAAGCTTTTGTATCGCTTAGTTTTATAGGCGCTTTAGATAATGCCACCCGCACCGGAGTTTTGGTGTTTTTGCCCTTTATTCTAGAGGCTCATGATATGGGTACCGGTGAAATAAGTGCCGCTTTATTTGTTCTGTTTACCGGAGGGGCAGCTGGCAAGTATGTCTGCGGATGGTTGGATGAAAAAATAGGTACAGTAAAAGTAATTTGGATAACCAAAGGAGTTACCGCCTTTCTAGTGGTGCTTTCTCTTTACTCGCCATATATTATTATTTGGCCTTTAGTATTAATTTTGGGGGTGGGTCTGAATGGTACTTCCAGTGCTTTGTATGCAACTGTCGCAAAATTTGTTCCGACTAACCGCCGGGCCCGTTACTATGGATTTTTCTACACCACTAATGAGATAGGTACCATTGGTGCTCCTCTGCTATATGGATTTATAGCAGATACGCTAGGTTTGTTTCGTTCTACCTTTACGATGGGATTAGCAACTTTCGCTATATTGCCCCTAAGTCTAAGGTTAAAAAAATATCTCTCGAGCGATATTAAGTAGTTTTACTGTGCCTGTTGGTAGACTTGTATGCGGTGACGATTGGTTTCAGTAATGTAGACACGGTTCATTTCATCCAGTTTGATTGAAACTGGAGACCAGAAGTATTTCTCAATATGAGCCGACTCGCTATGGGGATCATTATCATCAAGGAAATTCAATTCTATTTCCATATTTGCAGAAAGACGAGCTTCGTTCTCTTCGACATTACTGGTTAAAAATTCCCCGGCCCATTTGGACACAGTTGCCTCTCCCCGCAGGTTTTGAACCATATTTCCTTTAGGATCAATGACCTTGACTCTTTCATTTCCCCAGTCGGCTATATATGTTGTACCACTCTTGTCTATGACAGCACTTGAAGGATACTTCAGTTCATATTCAGGATTTGAGACGTTATCAATGACAGATAAAACTTCGCCGTCCAAAGTTAGTTCTTGTATACGACTGTTACCCCAGTCTGCAATGCACAATGTGTTGCGTGGTGTCCGAGATATTCCCCACGGAAGATCAAACTGACCTTTAGACTTACCGTGTGTACCAAAGGTAGCTAGGTGAATACCTTCAATGTTGAATTTTTGGATACGGTGATTTCTGGTATCTGAGATGTAGACATTATTATCGGTATCAACGGCTATGCCTGAGGGGCCGTTAAGTTCTCCTTCTCCTGGACCGGAATTGCCCCATCGGGCCAAAAATGTACCTTCTAAGTCAAACAAATTAATGGTGTGAGTATAGTCATCACAGACCATTATTTTGCCATCTTTTGTTGATTCTACAGCTGACGGGGATTCCAGCTTTCCTTCTTCAGTTCCATAAGTTCCAAATGTTCCATAAAATTCACTTTCTATATCTAATACCGTTAATCTAACCCCTCGTTCCCCGAAATTTCTGGACTTGTTTGGAACATACAGACGACCGTTTGGCCCCATTACAGAATCGGTTGGGTATTCGAACCCTCTACCCTCCATGGCGACAATTCCCAATGTGAGCATGTATTCAATCATTTGTATTTGCCCGTAAAGATTATTGCCTTATCTAGTGATTATGCCAATTGAAATTCTTTGGAAGTGGTAATTAGACGAATGATTCCGGTTATCTTAGTAACAGGATTATTAATTTCTTCTGCATATTCAACTAAAACGTCTCTTGTTTCCCTGGAAACCTCTAGATAACCAAGGTGCTCGAGACATTTTGTAACAGTTTCTTCCGCGGAAATAGATTCGCCGCCTTCTAGTATTAAGCTATCTACTATTTTCTCAACACCAGGGTTCTTGTAATTGCCAAGTTGTTCTGAGGCAAAATTGATTCTTTCTATCAGGGTCCCAGTATCAACCCACTCTTTTCCTTCGTGCCATCCTTCTACACTGGAAGGATTACTTAATTCTTGCCCCATCCATACGATCTGCTGGTATTTAGGAATCATTTCTCTATCAGGAATTTCAAATTGACCACTAAGCCTTAAAACGGTGGCAGCGAATTCTGCCGGGCCTTTGACTTTCTGGTATTTAACATCTTGTGATTTGAAAAAATCTGAGTTAAACAGGACTCTAAGCATCTCAGTAATGTTGTGATTTGAATCGAAATAGGCTTTTACAAGCTGATCGATCGCTTTAGGGTCTCTTGGTTCCACTGTACCCCATGAAGGTACAGGTGCTTCATCTGCTACAAAGAAATGATACAGATGTCTCGAAATGAATTTTGCGGTGCTTTCCTGTTCGCATATTATTCGGATTATGTCCTCACCATTGAAGTTTCCACTTTGTCCCAAAAAGGTTCTTTCTTCAGCATCATGGTCGTCTTCTCTATATTCGAAATGGTAGGCTATCCTTCCGTAAGGCCAGTCTGAATCTCTTTTTGCCCGGACCATCATGTATTCAGTATTTCCTATCGTCCAGCCAGTAAAGGCTCTTGCGCACTCTTTCACATCCTCTTCCGTGTAATTTCCAACTCCCATGGAGAATAGTTCAAGTAGCTCACGTCCCCAATTTTCATTCATAGCATCTTTATGGTTTTCCTGATTGTCGAGCCAAACAATCATCGCCGGATCTTGTGAAAGTTGTAGAAGTAGATCATCTAACTTACCGGTCCCATACTTTCTGAGCATATTTATTTGATCAAACAATACCCTTCCATTAATTACTTTAGGAACTCCTGTGGCGAAAATACCGTGCCAAAAAAGAGGGATTTTTTCTGTGAGCGGATTAGCGGTGCTGATCATCCGGTATAGCCAGTTGCGAGATGCGCCTGGAGCGTTAATCATTCCGGAAGCCTCTCCATCGAACCTTCTTACCAAGTGATCTCCCATCCAGTCGTCAAAATTTGGAGTGAGAAGATATTCAACTGTATCTTCGTAGGAGTCTCGCAAGTAATATTGGAGTTCCTGCTTCGTGGAACCAAAGCCTGCTCTTCTGAGTAGATGGGCTCGCAATTCATATTCTTGTTTATCTGAAACTACCATCGTTGTGACCTTATTGGCTTAAATGGTTCGTCATTTATCCTAGTTATATCACAAGATACATATCAACGTAATAATCCATATACCCTACTAGGTTTTATACTAACTATTACGGCTTTTTGTCGTATCATCGCTTCGTCGTACTCTTCCCAGTTTGGATGAGGGTTGTCACTGCAGGACATATAAGCCTCTCTCAACTTAGTCCGCATCAATTCTTTATCAGTATCTTTGTAGTCCATCATAGAAACTGTTCCCTCTATAACTACATAATTTCGCCAATCACCTGTCACCGATACTAGGGTGCAGTTAGGGTTTTTCCTCAAGTTCACGATTTTTTGTGATTTCGGATATACAGATACAAAAGTGGGGTTATTTTCGTAGATACCGCATACCACAATGCTGGAATGTGTCGAACCATCGGGTCTATTCGTGCTCACAACACCTTTGTGGTTTTTACGTAGGAAAGGCAAAGCTTCTTCGTAATTCATTTGTACTCTCAGGCTATTGAATTAAACATGTTTGATAGTATGAGGAGCATACGGGGTTATTGATGATTTGGAAACCTTCCATATTTCAGTTGAGTGAAAATGTGCACCAGATAAATTTGGGAGGCACATCTGTGGTGCTGATTGAAAATGCGGAAGGGCCTATTCTCGTCGATGCTGGGTTTAAGTGGAGTGCTAAAGCACTAAATACTTCTCTGAATTTATTAGATTATGAGCTAGCTGACATTAGTTCTCTTCTTATGACTCACTTTCATCCGGATCATACAGGTGCCGCTAGTGTCCTAGTTGAGAATGGGGTTAAGGAGACGGCAATACATAGGTTAGACGCGCCAATAGTTTCAGGAAAACAAAACATGCCAGGTCTAATGGTAACTCCGGTTCTTAAATGGCTTACAAATCCTGTGACGAAATATTTGGTTGGAAATCCAGTTGAACCAACAACATTACTACAAGGCGGAGAAACCTTGAAATTTCCAATTCCAATAAACGTAATTCATACCCCGGGCCATACGCTTGGTAGCGTTTGCTATCATCTACCTACCGAAGGAGTTTTGATCGCCGGGGACGCTCTGTCCAAGCGATTTAATCGCCTTAGCGGGCCCTCGAAGGTATGGAGTCAAGATTGGGCACAAGGCATAGATTCCTTGAGTCAACTTACCGCATTTGATTACGATGTCATCTCTTTAAGCCATTTTAATCCGATTATGGAGAGCGGCAATAAAAAGGTGAAAGACTTTATTGACGGTCTTCGATAGCGAGCTAACTAAAGGGTGAATGTATGTTAATGACCAAACCTTATTTGATATATATAGTAAAGTGAAATAAATCATCACATCAGGCGCATAATTTCATGATTAAAACAGCTCTTACCGATTTCCTCGGTGTAAAACACCCGATTTTAAATGCACCTATGGCTACTAGTGCCACAGCTGAGTTAGCCGCAGCAGTATCAGAGTCGGGTGGATTTGGGATGCTAGGAATGGGCAATACCACTCCAGATCCCGAGTGGTTGGATTTACAAATTAAACGTGTACGGGAAATTACTGATAAGCCATTTGGTGTGGGGTTTATTACCAGTGTTAATGATATCCATGAATTAGTTGCCGTTGCTGTAAAAAGCAAGGTAGATCTGATTGGCCATTCTTTTTCAGATCCGGCTCCATTCATGACCGAGGCTCAAGATGAGGGTATAAAAGTGTTAGCGCAGGTACAAACACTTAAGCAGGCAATGCACGCAAGGGATATTGGGGTTGATTTAATAGTGGCTCAGGGCACCGATGGTGGAGGTCACACTGGCCATATAGGGACAATTTCTATTGTGCCAGCAGTTGTTGATGCATGTCCAGAAATCCCTGTACTGGCAGCTGGCGGTATAGTGGATGGAAGAGGGATCGCTGCTGCTTTGGCATTGGGAGCAAGTGGAGTATGGGTTGGTAGTAGATTTGTCGCCTCAGATGAATGGTTTGGGCCTGAATGGGCGAAGCAAGCATTAACACAGGTGTCCACTGATGAAACTATCATTACTAAATCCTACGATCTGGCGACGGATGCTCCTTTCCCATTTGAAGTCGGCCATAGAGTTATTCAAAATGAATTCACAAGGAAATGGCACCAAAATTATGAAGAATTACTGCAACAGAAAGAAGATGTTAAGACAGATATAGCTCTGGCTATGAAAAATGCGGATTTGTCTGTTGCACCAGTAAACGCAAGCAGTGCGTCAGGATCCATAACCTCTGTAGACAAAGCATCAGAAATTATTAGTAATATGATGAATGAAGCGGAAAACGTACTGGAAAATATAAGTTCAGTACGTCAACAATAATTTTATTAGGAGCATCAGTTGGAACATTTGTTGATATACCCGGTTAAAAAAGGGTATTTGGATAAAGACCTAATTTCGGAAGTGGGTAAGGCGGCTGAACAGGCTGGTTTCTATGCCTTTTTGTCATGGGACCATTATATGCTGCCGGATGGTCCGGAAACTTTAGATGCTTGGAGCATACTTGGATACCTCGCTGGCCAAACCGACACTATTAAACTTGGTACGGTCGTGACGCCAATACCGTTTCGACCTCCGGCTCAATTGGCAAAAATCGTGGCTAGTGTAGATCATTTGTCCGGAGGTAGAACCATACTTGGGGTGGGGGCGGGTTGGCACCAGCCAGAATTCGATGGATTTAGCAACTGGGGTACACCTGGACAAAGAGTGACAAGAACTTCAGAAGCGTTAGAGTTGATCACTAGGTTATGGACAGGTGAAAAAGTAAGTTTTGAAGGTAAAGCCTATAACTCTGACGGCGCAATTATTTCACCAGTGCCAACTCAGAAACCATTCCCGCCGATGTGGTTTGGTGTCAGAGGCCCAAGGATGCTTGATCTGGCAGCACGATATGCAGATGCTTGGATCCCGACAAATATTAGTCCTGAATTATATGAAGACGGTTTGAAGAAGCTAAGAGAGAAACGATCTGAGCTCGGGATCAATACATCTTTGAAAGGAGCGCTGCAAAACTTTGATGTTTATACAGAAAGCGAGCCATGTGTTGCCACTATAAATTCCTATGCCGCAGCTGGATGTGAGTACTATGGTTCTATCTGGTCGTATCCCCCTGATGAAATGGTCAGCAGGATTGAATGGTTTTCAAAAGAAGTTATGCCTAATGTTTAGCAGTAAGGATCCAAGCAATATAGTTGCGAAAAAACATTTTTGTCAGCTTTATAGATATGCATTGAATTAATTTACATGTTGATACTAAATAAATTTTGCTAAGGTAATTTTAGTGGCCAGTGATTAGGTATATTTATGGAACTGGGTTCTATTTCAGATACGGTTCGATAACCACAAAAAGCTAGACATCTGTCGAATTCTGCTTTGAGGATATCAAGCATTAATTTAACCCCGTCGGCCCCCTTATAGGCCATTCCCCAAAATGTGGGTCGACCCACAAATACCCCTCTAGCCCCTAAAGCCAAGGCCATAAAAGCATCTGAGCCACGTCTTATACCGGAATCAAAATATATTTCTAGGTTTTCCCCAACTGCTTGTGTTATCGGATATAAGGTTTCTATAGAAGATAATGTTCGGTCAATTTGCCGTCCCCCATGATTTGACACTACTATGCTGTCCGCACCATATTCCGCGCAAAGAACCGCATCTTTGACTGTTCGTATACCTTTAATTACCAAGGGGAGGTCTGTGAGTGACTTAAGCCAATCCAATCTCTCCCATGTTAAGCCCTCGTACCCCTCGGGGGTAAAATCTGCAAAATCCGGAGCTATGATATCTGTGCTTCTTAAAAATTCTGGTTTTTCTTTGAAACTACCGTTATAAAGCTCAGGCTTACGTATAAAATTGTTTCTCAGATCTTTTTCCTTGGGGGCAGAAGAAGGACCGTCTACGGTCAAGCAGATTGCAGAGTATCCAGCTGCCTTGGCCTTTGCAACAAGGAATTCTGTTATTTCGTCTCTTGAGTGATAGAGTTGGAACCATAAGGGTCCAGTTGCCACTTCAGCTACCTCCTCAATACTGTAACCAGATGCAGTAGGAAGAGCGTACAAGGTTCCCGCCATACCGGCCCCTCTCGCGGCAGCTAGCTCACCATCAGGATGTAGCTGTCTTTTGGCCCCTGCCGGGGCAACCATGACTGGGAAGTCTATTTTTTCACCTAGGACTGTGGTGGAAAGATCTCTATTTCCGACATCTATCAAGAAATTTGGATTCATAGTGAGGTCAAGAAATTTTTCTTCATTTCTCTGTTTTGTCACCTCATCAAAGGCAGCGCCTTCGATAAAATCCCATAGATCTGATGGTATTTTCTGTTTTGCTGCTTGTTTTAGATCGGCAAGGCTAACTATGTCCATTTAGGTCTCCAAGAAAAGCTATCACCAAATTCCCTGTTTTTTTACTAAAAGAAAGTGATGAAGTCAATCTGGACAGAGTCAGAAAAACACCGGCCCAATCAATCTGAACCGGTGTTTTTTGATAAAACTATAGTTGCTCAGTCTGCCTTATTATTTAGGTTGAATTCAGCAGAAAAGGCGCTGGATGTATACTCCAAGCATTCTGCAGCAGCATCACCCATTTCCATATCTTCGTTCTCAATTAAAGAGTCTATACATGATTCAAATTCCCCTCCAACATCTTCTGCCATGCCCCAATTATCACCATCAGTGAGGCCGCCAATCAAGCCGGCGGCAGCATTTTTGATAACATCATCAAGGGCATCATCATCTACGTTGTCGAAATGATCATCCAAATCTGAATCAGCTTCCACTGCCTTTGATATGTCTCCGTATATGTCATCAAGTTTGGCGTATATTTCATCGTTTTCACTTATTGTACCGGTGTTTTCAGCGTATAACGATCCAGCTGCTTGGTCCACAATAGCGGTGATAGACTCTCCCAGGTCTTCCCAGCAATCTTCTTTCATTCCTTCAAGATCACATATTTCCTCATGTAATCGCATTGCTGTGTTTGCAGTAATGTCATCAAGGTCATCCTGGTAATACTCGTCGTCAAAATCACAAGGCTCACCCTTGATGCCTCGAGGATCGCATTCGAGGTCATCTTGGGCTAGATCAAGGATGCTTTCCATAAGATCTTCGACACCTTTCCCGGTCAAAGATTTGTCATAAAGTAGATCTTCGACACTAGCCTTGAACTTCTTATCGTTTATGTCGTCAAGGTCTTCTCTAATTTCCTTTCTAATTTTTCTTGTAGCCATATCATCGGAATCAAGCTTTCTCTTCAGTGATGTGGCTGGGTCATCGCTACTACTTATCGCCGCTCTTTCGTTGCCTAAACCGTCGGAATCATTATTTACGAGGTCTTCGTTTACGTTGCGGTGACAATTTCGCCTGTAGAGCTCAGCTCTACCGATGAACTCACCAGTTTCGGGATCTTCTACCATATCCATGGTGAACATCATGCCTTCCATCTCTTCTAGACACTCCAAAACTCCGTAGACGGCATCTTCAGTGTCCGGGCCGGATAGCATTGCAGCATTATCAATTTCATCCACGTCGTCAAGGTCGGCGTGTCTGATTTGTTGCTGATAAGCAATTGCATCATCCGCACAGGCTTCTCTAACGACCCTAGTATTCTCTGAGTCAGATTCCTCTATGCATTCTTCGATCAGTTCCGACATTCTTTCTCGGCCGGATTCTCGTAAAAGCTTCTCCGCGGTTGACTCCTCTTCATCATCCTCGAAAGTCACTTTTAAAATATGTCCAATAACTTCTATTTTTTCTGAGGCTTCTTCGGCACGTCTTGCTAGTGCAACGTATTCGCTATCTTGACCTTTTAACCCATCTACTAGCTTTGTTTCGAGTTGATCTGCATGATCTAATTCCTTAGCCGCCTCGGCGAGGTCCTCATTTAACGCTCCAAGCTCAGCATTTGCAGCGTCAAGTTGCTCATTTAGGAACTTCACCCTATCCCATGGTACTTTTTCAGCATCCTCAAGGGCGGTCAAAATCTCCGCTTCACGGTCCCTGGCTGATTTGGCTCGACTTATAAGGTCCGATAGGTCTGAATCATCTGCTCCACCATCGGTTAGGTTTTGTGCTGATACTGGGATATCACCAAGGTCTACATCAGTGCCTATAAGGACAATGAGCTCGTCTATTACTTCGCTGGAGTTGGTTAGAGCTTCCAAAAGCTCTGAACGTTCTTCTTTATGCAATCGATCAATTTCTTTGAGCATGTCATAGAGCTCTTGCTCTGCCTCTGTTTCCGGTTCCAGTGTGGCAAGTGTCGCATCAACATCGACTTCTGCATCGCCTATTGCTCTTCCGACAGCAGGTCCGCAGGCCAATACAGAAATGGATAGGATTGCGATGGAAAAAAGCATTATCAAGCGCTTCATTGTTAACCTCTTTAGCCCTTTGGTGTTTATTTGAATTTATTTGACCATATGATATTAAGGGGTATTGAGTTTCCTCACAACGGCATTTTCACTTAGGTGTTAATACTTACTGATGGAATGCAAAAAGCCGCCGGATGATTTCTCACCCGACGGCTTTATATGTAATCAGTTAACTTTAGCTGTTTACTGTTGTGCTCCGCCTCCCATACCTTGCATCATACCTTGCATTCCCTTTGAACCATGGGTTCCCATCATACCGGCATGATTGCCCATATCACGGTTACCAAAGGAGCCTTGCATCATATTGGAGGCATCTGCCATACAGTTATCTGCTGCGTCGCCGAAGGAAGGTCCTCCCGCGTAATCACCAGCGCTGTTGAACTGGGCGCCTTGTGCTCCAGCTGCATTACCCATACATTCCATCATCTGATGGTGGCCTCTCTTGCCTGCTCCATCACCAAATCCACCGAAGTGGTTCTGGTGGTCACCATGCGTGCCACCCATTCCTGGTTGTCCAGGCATTCCTGGTTGTCCCCCACCCTGTGTGTTTGCAAAATTCTGGCTGTGGTGTTGGGTCATTTTATCTCGTTGTTTGTGAAATTCATCCTGGTTAAAATTACGATGCCCCTCACGCTCGTTTCGCATGTCGTTTCTAACATCTTTTAAACATTCGCCTTTGGAGTTTCCGTCAGCTTCACACTCGGCTACTCTTTCGGCTACATGACCTCTCATTTCAGAATCGTGACCGCCCGAGAAGACTTTATCGAACTGCTCCTTGGTTATCTCAGTGTTGATTCCCTGTTGGTGTCCACCTGTAGGCTGCTGGTACCCTTGAGGGCTGCGCATTTCTGACGACCCAGATCCATGATGCCCACGATTCTTCATGTGGCCTTCAAATTTATGAGCCACTGGCATTCGTTGGTTTTCACCTTGTCGGTCGTTCATTGATGGGAACTTGAAATCGTCACATGGCTTAGCCTTAAGCCCTTGCGGGTCACAATTCAAATCTTCTTGTGCTTCATTTAGGAGACCCTTAAAGGCGTCTCTTACTTCGTCTTTGGACCTACCAGGCTGATACATTACCTTGTCGAGCTTTTCTTTGAACTCGTGATCACCAATTGCGTCGGCTTTGACGTCAATAAATTTGCGGGTTCTTCTTGCGTCGGCGCTATCACCTGCGATTTTGTTTGCAAAATGATCCGTGAATGAGGAGCCATTACCGGCTGCATCATGGTGGACCTCTTTAGCTTCCATTTTACAGCCTTCTAAAGCTGGGCCAATGATTTTTACGGCCTTGGCAGCTTGAGTACAATGCATAAATGCGTCTACAACATCCATAACATCATCTTTGTCTAGTGTTGGCAGATAGTTTGGTTTTGAAATCACTTCTCCGTTTTCAATTTCAACAATCTCAGTGCCCTGATTGTCTAGCTCTTCCAACAATTGATGCCGGCAATGTTTCATTTCTTCTCTGGTGGTTTTCTTAACATCGACTCCCCAATCTACTAAACAGTTATTGTAGAAGGCCGCTGCTTGGTATCGGCCAGCTTCTTCTGCGCTCTTCTCAAAAGCTGTAGGAGCATGGGCTTCATCATCGTCGTCGTCACCAAGAACTTGGTCTAGCATTGCTGTAACAACTTCAAATTTACCTGAGGCCCTCTCCATTCTTGCCTCTAGTACTTGAATATCGTTTTCTTTATCGAGATTGGATGATATCCATTTGTCTTCATCTTTGTCAGCGATTTCTAAATTAACATGCGCCTTATCAAGGTCTTTCTTGATTTCGGCCTTTTCTGCGTTTGCTTTATCTAGTTGTTCGTTTAGGAACTTGATACGGTCCCAGGTAGCACGTTCTTCATTTTGAAGCAGCTTATTAATCTCTTTTTCTTTGGCCTGGTTCTGGTAGGCTTGTTCTCTTACCCCTTGGAAAAACGCATCCACGTCCTGCCCGGTAGCAATAACGGAACCTATTTTGATTAAAGTTTCTTCATCCAGCTCGTTACCCAGTGAGTCTATAACTCCTACCAGGTTATCGACAATATTGCCTGAGTCTCCAAGTGCGGCAAGGAGTTCTTCGCGTTCCTCTTTGTGCAATCGGTCAATTTCTTTAATCATTGCATAGAGTTCTTTCTCAGACTCTGTAGTAGGTTCTCCCATCTCAGCCAAGGTTGCGTCTACGTCAACCTGCGCGTCACCTACGGCTCGTCCGACGGCAGGACCACAGGCAAGTATGGCTATAGAAAAGATGGAAATAGCAAATACGAGCATTAACTGCTTCATGTTATCTACCTCATTAAGATTCCATATTCTTGGACTAGCATTCGCATGTCCTTCAAATAATAAAGGCTACTGGTACCCATTACAACGGCAATTCCACCCAAGTGGTTACACCTGCATGGGCTCAGATAGCATACACAAGCTAATTATACGCTGATATTAGGATGAACAGAATCCTATTTAACCGCTATTTCGGCATAGTAAATAAGCTTTCAGGGTTTACATATTCAGGAATAATCTTTTGATCTACATTGAATTTGATGAAAGTATCTATCCCCTGATACGCTTCATTAAGATCATAAGGAAGTGGGTCTCCGCCTACTACCTCTCCCAATTGTCGCGTTTGAAGGTCATTGGAATCAGGCTGGTCCAAACTCGGCAGCGATTCAATATATGAGTCTTTGGCAGTTTTAAATAGGTCGTAAATTTCTTTTTCTAACCAGGGCTTTTCAATAAGTAAATCATCTTTTACTACTAGCAAATGGCTAATTGGGTAAATATTTGTCTTGCTGTACCAATTCGCATCGAGATCATCAGGATTTTCAAACAAGGGAACCGCATTCGGTGATTCGATTGGCCCAGCACCAATGACCGCATCCACTTCACCCGAAAGTAGCATTTCTCCTAAATCATTTTTTTCAGAAGAAATCACCCCAGGAGGTGTTTGGTATTCAGCTACATGTTCATCACCGGAAAGAACCCATGTGATGGAATCCAAATCGACACCATGTTCGGTCTGTAGAATTGCCTTTGTCCATATTCCGGGAGTTAAGGTGTAGCTTCTGGTTCCTATCCTTTTTCCATTAAGGTCCTTGGGCTCCTTTATATTTGAGTTGACATTGCACATTATTCCGCCGTGGTAAAAAGCTCTTGTTAGGAATACAGGAAGCGCTGTAAATCCCTTTCGATAGTGTTTTGAGCATATATAAGTAGCAAGAGCCATTTCTGCTATATCAAATTCCAGGTTTCGCACCATCCTCCTGAAAATCATTGGTACAGGAGAGATCTCGGTATGACTGAGTTCGAATTCATCTGATGTGAATGTGCCATCTTTTAGAGTGGTTGTATGGCCGTAATTTGCGATAGCTGCGTGTAAGTTAAGAGTCCCCAATTTTCGTTCCTTATTGTTAGGTTTAATGGATATTCCTTTTCGTTGTTGATCATACCAAGATTTACAAAATATACCTAGATTAATCAATTATTGCTTAAACTTGACATGAACTGTATCAAGTCATATTATATAAACATATTAACTTTGATATACAAAGGAGTTCAGATGTTACAGTTAATTAATCCGATGCAGAAAAATACTGTAGATTCGCTTTTTGATTCGGCAATAACCTCTTTTTTTCGGCCTGAATATAGAAGGTCATTAAATTCTTACGATCGTACGTTTTTACCTATTGATCTTTCTGATGACGGTGAGAATTTTGTAATCAAGGCCGATTTG
>RQOP01000042.1 GCA_008373095.1 SAR202 cluster bacterium
GTATTATCCCAATTCAATTGCCGGGTGTGAGGCTCAGTTAAACTGGCTATTAGAAGGACCGACCTGCTTATCCAAGCTATTAATAAAATCGGAAACAAATCACTCCCTTGCAGAGTCTGAAAATTTTCGGGATTATCCAGACCATACAGCCGAATGTGACCGTAATTAGTCGTGCTTTCCAAACTCTGATTAAATCTTCAAGGGAATAAAAATATGAAGTCAATCATTTAATTCAGATACTTATATTTTGGCAAATGTTTAATAGGCACCGTTTCATATAACAAGAAAAAGAGCCCTCAGACCAAATGGTCTGGGGGCTCTTTTAGTTCATATCAACTCTCACTTCGCCAACTTGTGCATTGGCTCAGTTTAGTTAATCAATCGAATTTTCTTATTTATCAGCGACCAATAACGGAGCTGTAGCTTCTGAGTTGGAAGAGCCTCTAGCTGTAAGCGTATACAACCCAGCGTCCAAATCTGCTTTGACATCTATCTGGAAGGCTCCTGAAGCATTTGCCTCTCCACCCGCCAAAATTTTGTCTACTCCATCTGCAGCGCCGACACCAATTATGCTAACCATCTCACCGGCAGCGAACCCGGCACCGTAGACAACTGATGTACCACCAGTTTCAGCAGGTGTTGCTGCCAAACTAGCAGACACAGTTCCTGCTGGGGAGGATGCAGACACTATAGTTATCGGTGCGCTCGCCTTGCTACCACTTGAACCTTGTGCGAACACGGTGGACGGGCCACCAGCTCTACTTACGACAGCTGCCTTTTCTGACACGAAGTCGAAAGAAACTTCAAAAGCTCCTGCACCATTAGCAGTTACTTGAGAGCCTCTACCTCCTCCAATAATTGGAGACAAGGTTGAATCGATTCTGAGCTGCAAAACAACTGGTTCGTTTGCATTAAAGCCCGATCCAGAAACACTGAATCCCTCAGACATAGTTATTTTTGACTTACTTACTGTGATATTACCCTCTGGTGCCACAGCATCAGCTCCGCCAGGACCAGCAGGCCCTTGCAAGCCAGGAGCACCGGCTGGACCAGGGTTCCCAGGCAACCCAGGCAACCCAGGTTCTCCTTGTGGTCCCTGTGCACCGGCTAGTCCAGGACTACCAGGATTTCCGGGAAGACCCGGATTTCCAGCAGCACCTGCACATGCTGATATTACGAATAACATTGCTGAGAAAACCAGGGCTGTTGATAACGCCCGAAGGCTAAATAGCTTTCCCATTTGACCCCCTTCTTTGTAAAGGAACGAATTTTAGTTCAAACTTTCTTGTTGTAGGAGCAAGCAGTAAAAACCACAGACCCACCAACGGCGAGTGAACGAGTTCATGATATGCACCACCCCAATGTATGTCAAGCTGTTTCCGTGCCTAATTAATCACTCCGAAACAACCTCCCACAAAAGGAACTGCAACCACACTCCCAGTCACGCTCCGTCCAACTTTAGAATTTTAGTTGAATACAGATGAATAATCAATAACAAAAAATACCAAAGCCACAGTCAAACACTATAATGACCATAAAAAAATTCCTCACCGCAAAGGATTCTCTACTTTAAAAGGAACGAAACTCTAAAAATTCAATATACGAAGAGCAATCTGATTGTGTGAAATACGGCTAGTCACTCAATATCTTGATCTTGGCTTCTTTTACTGCCAACGGTGAGGTCGGTTAGAAAGATTACCCAATCCTAATTCTCTGCAAAGAGAAGGGAAAAGTGTTTTTGAGGCTCCTTGCCACTCTAATTCAGAAACAGCTCTATTTACCTGCACTTTTTTATGCACAGTAGCAATTTCACGATAAAGATAAGCCTCGCTTCTGTTATTTTCCAAGCTTGCACTTAAAGATGCAGCTCCTCTTACATGTACGTCCCACAATTCATATGTAATTGGTATTTCCTCAATACAGCCATACCTATAGAGAAGCGTAGCACTTGATTTCGCACCCCACTTAGGTATCCCCGGAATATTATCTGCGGTGTCACCAACAAGGCCTAAATAATCCGGTATAGATTCCGGTAGTACACCGAATTTATCCAGAACTCCGGCTTCATTTAGGATAACATCGTTCCTTCTATCTAGGCACACAATTTTGTCTCCATCAACGACCTGGCATAAATCCTTATCAGGAGAACAAATTACCACCTGTTCAACATCATCTTGTTTAGAATAGAGCACAGCTCCTGATGCCAGAGCGTCATCTGCTTCAAACTCATGCATTGGCCATGAGAGTATCCCAAGAGCGTCAACAGCCCTCTCAGCAAGCGGAAATTGCATCTCAAGTTCAGGAGGAGTATCCGAACCATCTTTGTATGTCGGTAATAGTTCGTTCCTGAAAGATTTAATGGAGCTGTCAAAAGCCACAGCCAAATGTGTCACGTCTGCCTGGTTCAATAGGGAAATCAGGGTGATAATAAGGCCCCTTACAGCAGAAACATGCATTCCATCAGGAGCTAGCCGCTCAGGCTGACCAAAATGAGATCGGAATAATTCATATGTACCATCCACAAGATGTACTTTCATATCAGTTCACTCCTGAAATCTTCATTCACCGTGTATTAGGATTTAGCACATCGCTCATGGCGTCTCCAAATAAATTCCAGCATAAAACTAACGACCAAGCCACTATTCCAGGTGCAATCAGCATCCATGGCACCACTCTAAGAGCACTTATGCTGCCAGCTTCCAACAGCATAGTTCCTAAACTTGGCCGAGGAGGCTGGATACCTAACCCAAGCCAACTCAAAATGATCTCCGTGCCGATCAATGTCCCCATACCCATTGAAACTGTAACCACAATAGGTCCAATAGCATTTGGCAAAAGATGAATAAATAGAATTCGGAAAGTAGTAGCTCCAGTGGCTTGTGCTGACTCGACATATTGAGACGTTTTTAGCGACAGAACTTGACCTCTAACCAAACGGGCCATTCCAACCCAACTAAACGAAACTAAAGCCAAAGATATCACTATGTAGTCCGCAACTCCTGATTTTACGATTCCATCCAGCCAAGTGTTATCTTCAAGCCATCGAACTGAGTCCACAATCCTTGGTCTCAAAGTAGCAGCTAGTAATATGACCAGCAATATGTCAGGAAAAGACGCAAAAAGCTCACCTATCCTCATTATTATTGAGTCGACACGACCTCCATAATATCCAGAAATTAATCCCAATGAGACCCCGATCAACAAACCACCCGTAAGGATTGTGACCATAGTGATTATCACCGTGTTTTGTATTCCCCAAAGAACCCTTGAAAAAACATCTCTACCCTTTAAATCGGTTCCCGCTATGTGCTGAAAAGTCGGAGCTTCTCTGATGGACTGATAATCTTGTTCGTTGTAACCGTATGGAGCTATCAAAGGTGCAAATATACCTAAAAAGTAAATAATCGAAATTGTAGTCAAACAGGCAATAGCCAGTTTCTTTCTTAGCAATCTGGAGAAAGCCCTGTACAAATGACCTCTATTGCCCACAGATGTATCCATCATGAAAGCCTTATTCGTGGATCAATTAGTGAATATGCGATGTCAGCTAAAAGATTGGCGACAACAAAGGCCGCTGACAATATCATAGTGAATGCCATTATCACTGGATAATCTCTGTTGAAAATAGCTTGTATGGCAAAATCTCCGACCCCTGGTATACCTAATAATCTTTCAGTGATAAAGCCGGTAGTCAACATACCCGCCAAAGAGAAGGACAAAATAGTAATTATGGGTATTATGGCATTCCTCAAAACATGTCTAATGTCTATGGTGGATTCACTTAATCCTTTAGCTCTAGCAGTCCTGACAAAATCTTGCCCGAAAACATCTAAAGTGCTGGCTCGCATCAATCGGGCTAATCCAGCAACTCCTGGTACACCCATTGTGATAGCTGGCACTACTATTCTTAAATCGAAAAACCCTCCCCACCCAGAACACGGGACCCAACTCAACTTCAAGCACAATGCCCAAAGGACAATCGGAATACTCACCATTATTGGGATGGACATCAGAACCAACGTAAAAGAAATAGCAGCAGGATCAATCCATGAACCTTGATGACGTGCTATCCAAAACCCTAAAGGCAATCCAATTGACAAGCTTACAACCATTGCTGCCAAATTAACCTGGAAAGAGACCCACATTTTTGAAGCTAGAAGGCTCCCTACAGACCTGCCTCGATACCTTAGACTTTCCCCAAAATCACCTCTGATCGCACCTGAAACATAGTCAATATATTGGACCACAATAGGCCTATCTAGCCCTAAAGAGGACCTCAAGCGATCAGCTGTATCTTCATCATATTTGGTTCCGAGCATGACCCTTACAGGATCACCGGGACCATAAGTGCCTAGCACAAAAGTAACAGCTGACACCATCAATAACAGTACTGGCAGCCATAACAATCTTCTAGTTATATATACCCACATACACCCTTTATCCTAATATGCTGTCAGTATAGGATAAACGACATCATGTCGTTGATAGTAAGACGGTATGTATTACTTCATTAATTTCAATCTTCTATATACACATATCGCATTTTAGACATTGTCATCGGAGTAAGCTCGTACCCTTTTACATAAGGTTTTATTAGAACATGTCGCTCGCCAGCAAACCATAAAGGAACCCATGCAGCGTCATTGACAATAATTTCTTCGGCATTTTGGTAGAGATCTATTCGTCTCACTGAATCAGTTTCAACACGAGCATCTTCTAGCAACACATCTGCTTCTTGATTTGAGTACAACCCATGATTGTTTTCGCTATCAGAATGAAACAATATATCCAAAAAGTCTTGAGGGTCAGGATAATCAGCCTCCCACCCTAATCCACCAAAAGCTTGAAATTTCTCTTCATCCAAATCTTTAAGATATGTAGCCCATTCAACTTGTTGTATTTCAACTTCAACCCCCAACGTTTCCAACCACATATTAATTATCACTTCAAGATCCAGTCCAGGGGTACCTCCAGTACCAGGTATTGTTACGACAATTCGTGGTCGACTTACTGGATCAGCATATTTTGATTCTGATAACAATTTTTTTGCCAAAACAGGATCGTGACGAAGACCTTCAAGACTTTCATTAAAACCGGGGAATCCTGGCGGCAAAATTCCGTAGGCCGGAACAACTAAATCTGAGTATACCTCTCTAGCAATTAATTCTTTATCTATTGCGTGATTTAAAGCGCGACGAAATTTAGGATCATCAAATGGCGGTTGTTCAACATTAAAGCCTATGTAATTAACGGAATAACCAGGCTCTGCAACAACCAAATCTCCATTAAGGGGGTCCCCTGGATCCTTAATCCTTTCTAAATCAAACAGTCCCACCCCTGTTATATCTATCTCATCATTTTCGTACATGGCCATAGAGGAACCACCGGCTAAATTCATCTGTATCTTTGCCAGTTTGGCCTTTTCAAGATGGTAAAGGTCATTCCTTTCTAATATGATCCTCTCTCCAATTTTGTAATCGGTAAGCCGAAATGGGCCAGTACCGTTAGGATTATCGGTCCAATTCAACCCCCCTTCAGACACATTGTTTTTATCGACTACGTAGGCCGTAGGGTATGTTAGCTTAGCCAAAAAATATGCTTTCGGAGCATCTATCTGTATTTGCAATGTCACATCATCGACCGCCTTCACGCCTCTTATCTCAGAACCCCTACCCTCTAATACATCCTCTACCCCAACTATGTCACCTAAATATGTTTTTGCTGTGGGAGAAGCTGTATCTGGATTAACAGCACGCTCCAACGACCACTTAAAATCGCCAGCTGTTACTTTTGTTCCATCGTGGAAAGCCGCATTTTCACGGATTTTAAAGGTATATGTAAGACCATCAGTTGAGACGTCCCAACTATCGGCGAGATCTGGTATTAACTGTAAATTAGTATCAAATCCGACAAGACCGCCAAATATTTCTACAACAACACCTGCAGATGTTGTATCAGAAGTCAAATGAGGATCAAGTGTTGGAGGGTCTGACCAAAGACGGTTGAATACTCCCGATGGTTGCTCAGAAACATCAGCTAAGGTCTTTAACTCGGATTTGGTTGCAGAGCTTTTTTCAGCTCCGGTTTTAGGTGCTGAATCTTCTAAGCCAGATGATTGGTTAACTACCTCTGAACTTCCGGAATCTGAACTTCCGGAATCACCTACAGCCTTCCCTACCGCCGGCTGTCCACATGCAACCAACCCAATTAATAGAACCGAGAATAAAAACCCAAAAAGGAAATTCTTAGTCATACATACCTCAAAATCAAATTAGTCTATAAAAAATTAATCCCTTCTAATAATAGTAATCTAGATAAGGTATTAACAACGGCAATTCCACCTGGGTATTACCACTCTATACTCAACGTGAAATAGCTTTGATTATCTTTATGTACCCATTTGGTACTTTAAATACGCCTTTATAAACATATCTATATCTCCATCAAGCACTTCGCTGGTAGCTGATGTTTCCATATCTGTTCTATGGTCTTTGACCATTTGATAGGGATGTAATACATAGCTCCGTATTTGATTTCCCCATTCGGCCGAAATATGATCTCCCTTTAGATCAGAAATTTCCCGATCTTTTCTCTCTCTTTCCAAATCAGCGAGCCGAGAGGCCAAAATTCTCATGGCAATCTCTCTGTTTTGCCGTTGAGATCTTTCATTTTGGCAGGTAACCACAATTCCCGTTGGCTCGTGTGTTATCCGTATGGCCGTAGAATTTTTTTGAACACTCTGTCCTCCATGGCCGCCTGCCCTGAATACATCAACCCTCAGGTCATCCGGATTGATTTCAATGTCAGCACCTTCTTCCATTCTCGGTATAACTTCAGCTAGGGCGAAGGATGTATGCCTAGCGTGATCATTGTCGAATGGAGATATTCGAACTAGCCTATGGACCCCTTTTTCAGCCTTAAGGTGACCATAAGCATATTCACCTGCTACTTGTACAACTACACTTTTTATACCAGACTCCTCACCATGAGATACATCAAGAATTTGACATCCAAATCCTTTCCTATCACACCATCTTGTATACATCCGTACTAGCATGGAAGCCCAATCTTGAGAATCTACCCCCCCTGCACCAGCATGCAGAGCTAAGATAGCATCACGTTGATCATGTTCACCAGAAAGGGTAAGTGTAAATTCCTGCTCCGCAACCGCTTGCTCCAAGCAATCTACTTCTAGCTTTATCTCGTCTAGCAATTTCATATCACTTTCCGGATTGGCCAATTCCAGCAATTCTAAATGGTTCTCAATTTGCTCTTGAAACCCCTTCCAAACGGATACCTGGGTATTCATAGCAGCCAAAATTTTCATTTTAGACTGTGCTAAATCAGAATTTTGCCAAAACAAAGGATCAATTGATTCTTTTTCCAATTGTTGAATTTCAAGTTCCTTTGAAGGAAGGTCAAAGACGCACCAGTAGATCAGAAACTTTTTCTTTAAGTTCAATCAAAGAAGTTTTCAATTCTTGCATTGGAGTTTTTCACCAACCTACGAGTTAAAATTTTTATCAAAGCAGAAACTAATTATATCAAGCCTCCAAAAAACCAAGGCTTAAACATTTGTATGGTAATGAACATATTTAGGTCGACAGAAAAGAATCGACATCGAGAATCCACCCCCTTCTCATAGTTCTACGCTCTTCTTGTCCTACCGGTAGTCTTATGGTGTCTAGCAAAGTTCGAGGGTTGGGACCTCGCAATATAATTTGCCACCTGTAACGACCCCTTACCCTACTTGGAAAAGCTGGAGTCGGGCCAAGAACTTCAGTATCAGCAAGACCCCATATCTGTTTTTGTTTAACCAATAGATTTGCGAGATGTTTGGCCTCTCTTTGACCCGATTTATCATCAACATCTTGCCTAAGCAATCGAATTATTTTGCTATAAGGCGGATGAATGTTTTTTACCCTGTTAGAAGATTCGATATCAAAAAAGGATCGGTAATCCTGTGAAGCTGCCGCTTTAATAGCATAGTGATCAGGCTGGAATGTTTGAATAACCACTTTGCCTTCTTGTTCGCCCCTACCTGCTCTACCCGCCACCTGACATAAAGTTTGGAACACGCGCTCAGGAGCTCTAAAGTCTGGCAGCCCAAGACCGACATCAGCCGATATTGCCCCCACCAGTGTTACATTAGGTAAATGATGCCCTTTGGATATCATCTGAGTACCAACTACAACATCTGTTTGTCCAGATCGAAATCTGTTAAGTAAATCACCGTAATGTGAGTGTTTAGTTATGGCGTCTGTGTCCCATCTATCGATCACTAATTCCGGATATAACTCACCCAACTTTTTGACAACTAATTGTGTTCCCACACCATATTTCCCAACCGCTTGGTCCTGGCATTCGGGGCAATTCTGAACATTCTTCCTTTTTTGCCCGCAATAGTGACATATCAAGGTGCTTGAGTCAGCATGAAATGTCATGGAAACATCACAACTTCTGCATTTAACTACATACCCGCAACTGCGACATTGGACAAAAGGTGAAGAGCCTCTTCTATTCAAAAAAAGTATGACCTGATTATTGTTGCTAACAGCATTCTCTAAATCAATTATTAAACGTCTGCTGAAAATACCGGTATTCCCTGCCTTTAATTCGGCCCTCATATCTACTATTTTCACTTCCGCTAGTAATCTTGAATCGTTATCTGAATCATAATTTGTCGAATTAGGGCGGTACCTTTGGGTTAATTCTGCCAGTCGGTATCTACCAAGTGTGGCTCTGCGATAAGACTCAATATCAGGGGAGGCTGAACCAAGGATTACTGTTGCAGATGTAAGTCCTGCCAATTGCATCGCAACATCCCTCGCATGATACCGGGGTACACCATCATTTTGTTTGTAAGTCCATTCATGCTCTTCGTCTATTACGATTAAGCCCAAATTATTAAGTGGAGCAAAAATCGAACTTCTGGAACCGACTACCACCTGATAATCATCGTCTTTAATTTTTCTCCATTGATCAAAACGCTGACCTATAGTTAACCCACTATGCAAAACGGCTATCTGTCCAGGAAATCTAGACGAAAATCTTTCTATAGTTTGGGGAGTCAGAGCGATTTCAGGAACCAGTACTAAAGCTGTTTTTCCACTTTTAATGCATAGTGCTACTGCGTCAAGATAAACTTCAGTTTTACCACTTCCAGTAACTCCATGAAGTAAAACAGCCCTAGTTTTGATAGAAGGATCTTCTATAAGCTCTGAAATTTGCGTTAGAGCATGTTTTTGGGACTCTGAAAGTCGGAGAGGTTTGGCAACGCTATATAGTTCTCCCTTGAGAGGATCTCTGTCGATTTGAATTTGGTGCTTTTCCAAATAGCCTTTCGTTATCAAAGAATTGACAGGAGAAGAACCAAATTCTCTTCGTGCATTAGCCAATTTCAACACATCATCCTCTCGTTTTGAGAGGGCGGTCAGGGCCTGAAGTTGCTTGGGCGCATTATCTAGTTTTTTTGTGGGCAAGGCTAACTTACCAGATTGAGTGATCCTAACCAGATTTTCGTATTTGGCTCTCACTCTAACGGAAGATTCATCGGTGGCCGAAAACAATATTTCCTTTTCAATCAGGCGATTAATAGCCTGACGTGATTTTTCCCCAAAGTTAGCAACCACCCTATCTAGTTTTACAGTTTTTCTTGAATTTATATACCTGACTATTGATGCTTGGAAGTCACTAAGATTTAGCTCAAGGTCTTCAATAGGAACCAACAGAGACAACCAAACCGATTTTCGTTTTCGTCCACCTGGCGGAAGCATCAAAGAACATGCTTGAAATAAGGTGCACATATATCGACTACTCACCCAGCGGGCCAAATCCAGCCGCACCGTGTCAATCAGAGGTTTTTCGTCTGTAAGTTCAGATATTTCACGAACCAAATCTAAGTTGGTGGTGTTAGAAATATCGAAAACTATTCCTTGTCTAGTTTGATTACCAAAAGGAACTAATACTGAATGACCCAGTTCCAACCTGAGATCCCTAGGTATTGAGTAGGTAAAAGTTCTGTCTCCAGAACCGGGTGAATCTACTGCTACTTCCGCGAATTTCAAAAGCTACTAACCTTTTCCACATGACGAAGTGGTGTGAGGCGAAGTATACTACTGCATAGAATTCAGAGGCGAGATTGAATCAGCGAGTGCTTCTATCTTCTTTGATCCTAGCTGCTCTACCCGACAACCCTCTAAGATAATAGAGTCTTGCTCTTCTAACTTTTCCCTTTCTTGTAACTTTCACTGATTCCACGTTAGGAGAACATTTCAGAAAAGTTCGTTCAACTCCAACTTGATTGGTGATCCTGCGAACCGTGAAAGTTTCTCCTCTACCATTACCTCTAACTCTCAAAACAACGCCTTCAAAGGCCTGAGTTCTAACCCTTTCCCCTTCAACAACCCTTACGTTAACAACTACTGTGTCTCCAGGTCCAAAATCCTCAATATTATTATTTTCTTCTACTGGTATGAGGTTATGAGCATCCATTTTCAGTATCTCTTCATATATTACAATTTAGTTAGTCAATCTATCCGTAAAACTTAAAATTACAAGGCTAAAATTGTACTTCTATATTTGTCTCTAAATCAATAGTAATCTCTGTCATTTGGTTTCCATTTACTAAAACTTATTCATTTTATGACTGATGTGGCGGCATTTGGTAGAATTAATGGTAGTGAACAAAAGCAATTAGTATGGGGAGGGAATAATGCCTTTTAGATTTGGCCCCATGGAACTCATAATCGTTTTAGTAGTGGTGTTAATAATTTTTGGGGTAGGCAGACTACCTGAAATCGGCGGGGCGATGGGAAAAGCGATTAAAGAATTCCGATCCACCCAGAAAGATATTACTGACGAAGATACGACAGCCAAGAAGGAATAGTATAAATTCCCGTCTATAAAGTCCCTTTAAAAGCAAAATCGCGTCGATCCCTTGTTTTGCCCTCAGACCTTAAAAATCAATCTACCTGATCAAGGTTGTCTGAGCTCACTCTATTCCTCATTTTAACTCCTATCTTTGATAGGAGAATACCAACCTCATATAGAGCCAAAACCGGAATAGCTACCATAGTTTGATTAATAGGATCCAAGGTCGGAGTTATCAGCGCACCTAATATAAAAGCTAATACTATGGCCCATTTCCGGTTTCTAGAAAGAAAGGACGGCTTCACAACACCAATCCTAGACAAGAAAAATAGAACTATAGGTAGCTCAAATATGGCTCCCATCCAAAACAAAAGTGAAAGCATCAAGCTCACGTAGTTGCCAATTCTGATCATAGGAGTCGCGACATCACTCCCAAAAGTGATAAGAAATTTTACGGCCGGTGGAAAAAGAACAAAATAACCAAATGCTGCCCCAAGTACAAAAATAATCACGCTGACAGGCATCAATATGTATAAATATTTTTTCTCTGTGGAATTCAAACCTGGAGAAACAAACATTGTTAGTTGCCATAAAAGAAACGGCAATGAAGTAAAAATCCCTGCTAAAAGGGATGCTTTCATAGCAATACCTATGAATTCTGTGAGATCTGTATATACCGGTTTCTGATTTGGAACCCCTGGAAATCCACTAGCTGGCTCCATTAATAATCGAAGTATTTGCTGATGAAAAATAAAGGCGATTGCTGTAAAAATCACAACGACAATTGCTGACCATGTAAGACGACGCCGCAACTCATCAAGATGTGTCCCTAATGATTGCGATTCATTAGTCAAAAGTGATCACCCCCATGAACTTTTTCCAGATCCGTCATCTGTCTCTGCTTGATGGGAATTTGATTGGTTATCTTGCGCCGACTGAGAAGAATTTGAATCAGTCTTCTTCCTCCTATGCGATCCAAAAGCTATGGGTGGTTCGGGTTTTGGATCTGAATCCACTTCAGAATCGATCTGACCGAGATCAGGTTCGACCCGTTCTTTATTTTCACCGAAATTGGGAGTATCAACATCAATATGGGGGATTTGCTGGGCAAATCTTTTGGCCTCTGCAAGTAAATCTCCCATCATACGGGCACCAGAAATCATTTTTTGCGGTCCTAGCACTAGGAAAGAGACCAACAAAACTACCAAAATTTCCATGCTGCCCATTCCTAACATAAATTCACAACTCCCCGAGCAGCTAAGGTTTTCCAACCGAACATAACATTACACATTTCGTACACTTTATGAAATCACCTTGATTCCTATCCACATCAATTATTGATTCTAAGTTCAGTTGAGTCAAAATTTCCAAGAAAGCACAAATCGGTAGACCCACAACTGAAAAATAGCACCCTTTAATTCCTTCCACTGGATAGAAAAAGTCATTTTGAATAGCATATGACCCAGCCTTGTCCATAGGATCACCACTCTCTACGTAAGATTTTATTTCAATATCATCGAAATCTCGCATATAAACTTTGGTCTCAACTGAATCTACGACTACTAAATCATTGGAAATATCATAGCCACATACGGAAGTAATAACGGAGTGGCTAGTAGAAGCCAAACTTCTTAAAGTTTTAACTGCATCGAGTTTATTATTGGGTTTGCCTATAACTCGATCTTCGAAAAAAACAACGGTGTCTGAGCCAAAAACATAGGAATTTGAAGGTACTTTCCCCACAATACTTTTGGCTTTCTGGATCGCTAGAGACTCTACATAATCAAAAATAGATTCTTGATCCATTTTCGTCCTTTCGTCACCGATAGGTTCAATGAAATCAAATTCTAAATTGATCATATCTAATATTTGCTTTCTCCTCGGGGAAGATGTAGCAAAAAAAAGTGGGTTCCCTTCGTTGATTTCCAAAATATAAATTAGCCTCTATAGATTTATTAAAATGGGCTTTTCATATGGATCAGTGTCACTAATTTAAAGACAATGTTGCAACGCATTCCGTATGGTATGTCTGCGGAAACATATCAATCGGACTTACGCTTTCAATGGTATAACCTCCATGCACCAACATGTTTAAATCACGAGCTAGAGAAGGAGGATCACAGGACACATAAGCTATTTTGTTGGCTTTTGAATCTATTACCGAATCTATAGCACTGGGGTGGCAGCCCGTTCTAGGAGGATCTAAAATAATTACATCTACCCGCTCCTCTAATTCCTTTAGTACTTCCTCAGTTTTGCCCTCAATGTAATAAATGTTTTCAAGGTCATTTAATCCAAAAAGTGCGTCTCTTACAGCAGCTTGAGATTCTTCTATTGCAATCACTTTCCCTACCTGCTTGGATAATAGCGACGCAAAAACCCCAACTCCGGCGTATGCATCCACAAGAATTTCGCTGCCGTTCAGATTCAGTTTGTCACCAACCAGATTTATCATGAATTCAGCCTGTTTGGTATTAACCTGGAAGAAAGATGGCGATGCAACCCTAAACTCTCGGTCTAGCATGTTTTCTATATACCACTTTTGTCCTGTGTCAAAATTTAAATTTGGGTTAGATAATTTCGGTTGAATTAGATAGTCGCCAGTATTAGTTCCTACCCGTATTGAAAGATTTGTTGTTTCTGAAGCTTCATCCTGCAAATGAGATAAAAATTCATTGATTTTTGGATCCATCAGCATACATTCATCAATTCTAACGAATCTTCTAGTTATTCTGTTTGAGAATCCCAACTGACCCCCAAACCTTACTGTGAACCTAGCGTGGTTTCGGTAATTGAAACTGGTAGGAGCTGCATGTGTATTCGATATAAAGACTTCAGACAGAGAGGGATAATCATCAAAAGCATTTCTTACCATATCCCTTTTCAGAGTTAGCTGGTGTCCATACGAAATATGTTGCCACTGGCATCCGCTACAGAATCCAAAATAAGAGCAAGGGCTCTCCACTCTATGAGGGGATGGGTCTATAACTTCAGAAACCATGCCAGATATCATTTCTTTGCGTCGCCTTTTGTATCGGTAAATTCTTGCCCTCACAAGTTCACCAACAATTCCTCCAAAAACCTGAATGGCCCCACCTTCAAAATCTGCGACTGTATCGCCCAGAATTCCCATGGAGGCAAGCCTTAGTTCAGCAAACTCCTTTTCAGAATCTGACTCTCTTAAAGGGTCTCCTTCAAATGCTGTTATGTTCTCTGAATTACTCATTTATTTTCTCAATATTAGCCCTTGTGATTCAGTCGCCACACGAAATATGCTACAGACCCCAATCATGGAATTTAATTCCATTTGTTCTGCTATGATGATATTACGTAAGCTAGCCAAATAAACAGGGGAGTCTGTCATTTATGACTACCGAAAGGCGGTTGCCGGATTGGTTCAAGGTCAAGATGCCCACGGGACCAAACCATACCAAGTTAAAAAATTTAATCAAAACTGAAGGACTTCACACTGTATGTGAAGAGGCTCGCTGTCCAAATATTGGTGAATGCTGGGAAAAAGAGACGGCAACTTTTATGATCCTTGGTGATATCTGCACAAGGGCTTGTACATATTGTGCAGTTACGACAGGTCGTCCTGTCGGGCTTGATCTTGAAGAACCAAAAAGATTGGCGAGAACCGTAGAAACCCTAAATTTGAAATATGCGGTTATCACCTCAGTAAACCGAGATGATTTACCTGATGGTGGAGCTTATATTTTTGCACAATGCATAAAGCAAATAAAGAAAAAAGTTCCCGCATGTAAAGTTGAAGTCTTGACCCCAGATTTCCAAGGAAATTGGGAATCCTTAAAATTGGTGACCGACGAAAATCCAGAAACTTTTAATCACAACATTGAGACTGTGAAAAGAGTTTTCCCTAGAGTCCGAGCAAAAGGTGATTACACTTTATCTTTGACTCTTCTAGATAAAGTAAAAGATTTTATGCCAGACGGCGTCACTAAATCCGGGATGATGGTCGGTCTTGGTGAAACAAAAACTGAGATTGTGGAAACAATGGAGGATCTTCTCAGGCATCGATGTGATCTTCTAACGATTGGGCAGTATTTAAGGCCTTCTCAGAAACACACTCCTATTTCAAAGTGGTATACACCTCAAGAATTTGAAGATCTAAAAAAGATTGGCCTAGATATGGGTTTCAAGCACGTAGCATCAGGGCCACTAGTGAGAAGTTCGTACCACGCAGACGAGCAGCACTCTGCAGCCTCAGCAAACAAACTTCCTATACGAATATAAATTCCTTAAGGGGTCTTAAGAGTTGGCCCGAATCAGTCCGATGAAGGTAACTTCCTAGGCTGTTGGAGTTCCATTTCTATATCGCAACATTGGATAGCCCCGTCCCCGGCTTTCGTACATAGGACGGTGGTTCCACACCCGTCACATTGGTATCTTCTACCAAGTTGATTAGACATTTACAAATTCCTCAAAATCAAATTTACCGCAGATAATCAACTACTTCTGAGACATTGGCTCACCACAACAGGAAACAGTCCCATCTGCACCCCTTGTGACAACAAATTCTGCCCCACATTTTCCACAAGAATAGCGTTTGCCAGTTTCGTTAGCCAAAATATTCACCTCTTTCATAGTCAATATAACAAGGTCAGATTATAAAATGGGCTGGAATTAAGGTCAACGATGTTCAACACACAATTATCCCAAGTGGGGTCTGCTACATAAAGGGCACATTCAACAATTATTTAATTTCCTCTATCACGGCCTGAGCTGAAAGATAATCTCTTCGCCCTCCTTTAAAGATAGTAGGAATAAGATAGAAAGTATCTAATCCCTTTTCTAAATACCTTCCAATCAAATTAATAGCTATTTCATATGGCAAATAACCATCTTCTAATTTCCGGTGTACCCATTCAGGCACGGTAGCAAATGAAACCGTGTTTTTATCCACCATCTGAATACCCCACAGAATAGGGACATTCAAATTCTCTCCAATCTCCCCTCTATAGAACTCCAAAAACCTATCAGGTAATTCAGGTTCAAAAACAGGCTGTGAAATCAAAAAGTCACACCCTTGTTCAATTTTTAACTTGGTCAACCAAGCTTCATTTTTCCAAGACCGAGAAATATCCAAAGCAGCACCAATGCAGAATGTCGTAGGGTAATACAACTCTTTTCCTAGAAAATCTCTACGCTCATTCATTGATCTAATGGAAGCTACTAACTCTGTAGGTTTGAAATCATCCACCGCATTTTGTAGAACCAAATCCTGAATAGAAAATTTGTCTCCCTTCACGATAAACACGTTATCTAACTCTCTCAATTGAGCTCCCAACAATAAACTTTGAATAGCGTTCTTATTCATATCTCTCGGCGATATAGTGAATATAGAGGGGATATTAACCTGTGTTTGAATCCAATCGGCGACAAAAATAGAGTTGATCCTGACCGACTTGCCTGGTGCGTAGGCAACCAAAAACATATCAGGGGTCAATTCAGCGATATTGGTTAGTAAATCTTCAGTTCCTGCTTTCGGTGGGGAAAAATCACAGGCAACAAATGGTTTCTGTTCTCTTTTTTCAAGCGCTTCCAAAACAGATTTCATAATTAATTCAGGTCATTTTATTGGTGTTTGAATAATCATTTCGCTGTCACTATACCAACAAAAACGACCCTTCGCAGATACGAAGGGCCGTTAATTTTTTATGTGTAAGCTGTGAG
>RQOP01000043.1 GCA_008373095.1 SAR202 cluster bacterium
TAGGCGATCGGAGTAATGCCGGCGTCCGCGGAGAATGGGGAGATTTTGGGGATTCTAACTACCGCGAATATCTGGATACGGTAAACGAAGAACTGATGATCATACCTATGATCGAGACCCAGCAAGCGATCGATAACATAGATGAAATTCTGAGTGTGCCTGGTATAGACGTTCTTTTAGTTGGACCATCCGATCTATCAATAGAACTTAACGTTCCTTTGGATTATCCGAGTGATGCTTATCAGGCGGGATTAATTGCTGAAGCCTGTAAAAGGCACGGAGTTGTTCCTGGTATGTACTTCATACCGCCCACAATGGATCCTAATTTTTATGTGGAAAAAGGTTTCAAATTTTTCACAATGCCGTGGGCTAGCTGGGCCGTGCAGGGTATAGGAAATGGCCTTAGTGCTATAAACAGGGATTAATTCACATCCTTTTGAGGATAGTTTGGTAAAAATAAAGCCGCTGCAAGAAAGTCTAATTTCTCGTAGCGGCTTTGTTATTTAGGGACTAATTTGAAAATAAATAGTGATAGGTTTTCGTGACTTAGGCATATTTTCGTGACTTAGGCATATAGGTAAGGGGGACTAACTTTGGGAAATAAAAAGAACTTGGTTTTCATTTGTTCAGATCAGCAACGAACCGACACAATGAACTGCTATGGAAACGACTGGGTTAAGGTTCCAAATCTTAATACCTTGGCGAGTCAATCTTTTGTTTTCGAAAACGCTTACGTGACGCAGGCAGTTTGTACACCTGCTAGGGCTACTATGATGACTGGATTGTATCCCCACTCAGCTGGTGTGATTCGAAATCATACACCTGGCCGACCCGGTAGTGAGCTATCGCAGGAAACCAAGTGTATATCTGAAATGGTGTCGGACGATTATGTAAAGGCATATTTTGGGAAATGGCATTTAGGGGATGATTTAAATCGACAGCACGGATTTGATCATTGGATAAGTGTCGAAGATGCACGGGACGAATTGCATAAGCCAATTAGCGTGAAGGAGGAGGATAAGTTCCGTAAATCCGATTATTTTCAGTATCTGGAAAATCTAGATTATGAGCCTGATGGCTTTTATGAGGGTCATACATCTTATACACCTGACCTAAGGTCAGAACTTCCTGTCGAACATTCCATGTCACATTTCTTGGGCAATGAGGCCTACCAGTTTTTACAGAATCATTCAGGAAGTGAACGACCTTTCATACTTTATGTGATGATGTATGAGCCCCACCCACCGTATAACGGCCCGTACAATGATTTGTATGATCCGTCATCGATCCCTGATGGCGAAATTTTTCTAGAAAAACCTGATGAAACGTGTTCTCTGTTTAATCGAGCTAGATCTGATTACTACTTAGCTGGTAGTGAGCATGACTTAAATACGGCGGATGATTGGAGAAACTTGAAAGCCAGGTATTACGGTAATGTCACATTATTGGATGAAGGGGTCGGAAAGATACTCCAAGGATTGAAAGATTTTGGATTTGAAGACGATACTGCCGTAGTTTTTACAAGTGACCATGGAGACAGCCTAGGCGATCGAGGTATGTTAAATAAGAGGTCATTTTATGAAGAAGTTTCTAGGGTTCCCATGCTCATAAAAATTCCTTGGATAAATATAACTCAGGTAAAGGTGGGTGGAAATTTTGGTCATGTAGATATAGTACCTACCATTTTGGATATTTTGGGAATCGAAATTCCGGATCATTTGGAAGGTAGTAGTGTTTTGGAGGATCTAACGACGGGGTCTGAGCTACGACCCAGAGATGTTTTTATGCAGTGGCATGGAGGATTGCCTACTGTTAATTTGGGAGACGATACCGTGAATCTTATGTCTCAAATCGAGTGGAGGTCTGTCGTTAGTGGAGACAGATGGAAGTTAAACCTCAGCAGAGGAGATCAGTGTGAACTTTTTGATTTGAATTCAGATCCGTTCGAAAAAATTAATCTGTTTGACCAAGAGGAACACAAAGACCGTATTAGAGAAATGACTGCTCGAATTCGGGGGTGGCAAATAAGTACTGAAGATGCTCTCGTTTTACCTTCTGTTTGATTTAAGGATTATTAGAAGAGGAGATTTACCTTGAAGATAGGACTTTTTATAGGTGGTGCTGGCTCAGCTGGTACTCTGCAGGATCAAATTGCTCAGGTTGTCGAAGCTGAGAGAGCTGGCTTTGATAGCCTATGGGCCGCTCATATAATGGATGTAGATGTCATGACCATGCTTAGCATGGCGGCTGAACAAACAACTCGCATTGAAATGGGGACCGCTGTGACTCCTACTTTTCTCAGGCACCCCATAGCCATGGCACAGCAGGCACTGACATTACAAAACGTCGCGAACGGAAGGTTCACTCTTGGCATTGGCGTCAATCATAAACCTGTTGTAGAAAATCGTCTTGGCATGAAATTTCATAGACCGTGGAGACATATGTTTGAGTATCTGAACATAATTCACGCTTTGACCAGGGAAGGCAAAGTTGACTACCAGGGAGAAATATTTAGCGCGGATACCCAATTTACTATGCCGTCATTAAGCGAGGTTCCGGTGTTGCTAGCCGCATTGGGTCCGAGGATGCTAAATACTGCAGGTGAGCTTGCAGATGGGACGATAACCTGGATGACTGGGACAGAAACTCTTAAAAGTTACATTGTTCCGACGATTAACGAAGCGGCTAATAAAGCAGGGAGAAAACCTCCGAGGATAGTGGCAGCTGTTCCCTTAACAGTAACAGATGATCGTGAGACGGCGTTTAAAGCCTCAGACCAATATTTTGGAAGGTACGGTCAATTGCCTAGTTATAGGGCCATGTTAGACAGGGAAGGTGTCGAAAGCTCGGCAGAAATGGCTCTTATCGGCAATGAACGGGAGGTTGAAGAAATGTTGAAGGAATATTCAGCCGCTGGAGTTACAGATTTGGCAGTTCAAATCTTTACTGCAGGTTCAGGTATCAAGGATTCTTCAGATAGAACAATGCATTTTCTTAGTGAGATGGTAGGAAAATTCTGAAGGGTCGTTCCAAATTCATACAATGATCCAATAATATGGATGAATGCCATCAAGTGAAAACACCCTATTCAAATAATAAATTTGGATATAAAATTTTGCGGTATGTGTTGAAAGCATGCCATTAATCAAGATCATCAAAAAGGTGTTATTTGCTATGCACAGAAAGCCTAAAATCCCGATTGGTTCTTTTGCATTGATAGTTTTATCGCTGTCATTGCTTCCCCTTATCGCTTGTAATACTGCGATTGGTAGGGCAATTGGTGGTGATGGTGATGGTGGATCCATTGAGATGCCTTCTCCTCCAGAAGCCAGTGTGACTTACTCTGTTTCTGGTGAGTTGAATGAACCAGCGCCAGATGAAGACGAATGGACGTTTGAGGGACCTGCAGGCGCAATAGTCGAACTACGTATGGTGACCTCTCCAGGTTCTCCTGGTGTGGACACTTATCTTGTGCTTAACGGACCTACCGGCGAACAAGTGACAATGAATGATGATTTTGAAGGTCTTCATGCAGGAATTGATATTGCATTACCATCTGAAGGTCAGTACACCATTATTGCTAAAGGATATGGTCAATCTGTAGGGCTTTACGATTTAACTGTGAAATTCCGAACCCTAGATGGATCTATCGATGCTGAATCGGATGGAGGCCCAATAACAGAAGCCGCTCCAGGAACAGTAAGTAGCTCTTATGGTGAAATTGGGATTATGAATGATGAAGATGTGTGGGAAATACCTGCTTTGACAGGGGATAACCTACTGATTATTCTCGATGGTATCACTCAACTAGATCCCACTTTGACACTTCTTGATCCGGACGGATCACAAGTGGCATATAACGACGATTTTGTAGGGAGAGATTCGCAAATCACCTATGAAGCTCAAAGTGACGGAGTCTATTTGGCCGTTGCCAGGGGTTATGGCGGTAGGTCAGTTGGTGACTATTATCTGAATGTTACGGGTAATTCTGAAAGAGCAATATTTAATGACATCACAGAAAACTTAGAGCAGGCGCAAGCTGATCTTCAGGCAGTGAATGAGGTTGCTGCAGCCGCTGTCGTTGCTGAACTAGTGGACGAGGCTGTACAAACGGAGCAGCAAGCCGCTGTTGAATTGCAGGAAGCTGACGAGGCTGCGGATATAGCTGAAGAAGCGGAGAGAACCTCTGCTCAAGCTGATGTTGAATTGAATAATGCTGAACAAGCGGAAGCACAGGCAGAAGAAACAGTTCAAGAATTAGCTGATGAGTCATCCCAATTAGACCAAATGGTTGTTCAAGATATATCTCAGTTGGAAGAAGTTTCCTCTGAAGCTGATCTTGCAGCCGAAGCAAACAGGATTGCAGAGGAAGAAGCTGCAGCAGCTGAGGCTGAATTAGAACGACTTAGACAAGAACAAGCTGAATCCGCAAGAATAGCCGCTGCTGCAGAAGCACGCGCAGAAGCAGAGCGTGAGCAAGCCGCCGCCGCAGCTGCTGCAGAAGCTGCCCGTTTGGAAGAGGCTCGTACTCTTGAAAGGATACAAAGAAATGCTGCAGAAGCAGCTAGAGTTGAAGCTGAAGCAGTGGCAGCTAGAGTTGAATTAGCGGCACGTGAAGAAGCCGCTGCACAGGCAGAGCTTGCTGCCCTGGCCGCTAGGTTGGCAGAACAGCAGGCCGAGCAAGAACTTGCTGAACAGGCACGAGAGGCAGCTGAGGCTGAAGTAGCAGCAGCTGTGGCCGCAGAAGCTGCCCGAAATGCAGCTGGTGACTCGGCAATGGCTACAATAATCCAGGGTGGATACGTAGATGTTTCCACGCCACAGTTTGGAACTGCATCGGTGGTTGATGGACAAATCTATTATATTCATGACGGATCTTCTAACCCTGTAGACACATTTACTGCGACTGTTAGAGGCACTGGTGGCGAGCTTTTTGAAGTAAGAATGTCTGTCGAATTGTCTTATGTAAGACCGAACACTGCGCCAGTTGCAGTAGACGATATCTATTCTATTCAAATGACAATGGCTACAGCACAAAGAGAAGCAGAACGTCGCTACGAGGGACCATTTGACCCAGTGGGGAATGACATGGATGGGGATGGAGACTCTCTCGTATTAACCCATCTGAACGGCCGGGCTGTCTCGCCGGGAGATTTCATTGAATTAGATGGATATGACGGTTCGTTGAGTGTAAGTGTATGCGATTCGAATTGTGGGACTGGTCTAACTGGTTTAATGATCCTACCTAAACACAACTATACATACACAGGTCAGGATGCTTTCACGTATACGGTGTCGGATGGTAATGGCCTCTCATCCGTTGGTACAGTGTACGTCAACCTTACAACGACTTATGAGCCTCCAGTGGCTGTAGACCAAAACATGCCCGTTTTACAAGGTGGCAATTCAGCATTTAATCTTCGTATACCAGACAACCATACAGGGATCAGAATTGAATCAGTAGGCCAAGGAGCTCGTGGCACTGTTGAAATAATAGACGGCAACAGCTTTGTTTATACACACAGTGGTGACGATTCAAACACGGATTCATTCTTTTATTCCCTTGTGGATGATTTTGGCGCGAGGGTTTCTGCAACAATTAACGTAGAAGTGGAAATAAGCAATCGTCGGCCAAATCCAATGAGCTTCACTCCGGTGGTTCCTGAAGGGGGATCGGTCA
>RQOP01000044.1 GCA_008373095.1 SAR202 cluster bacterium
AACTGACGACCTGCTGTTTACAAAACAGCTGCTCTACCACTGAGCTACGTCGGCACGGGTGTTTGCTACTAAGAGTCTAACTCAATAATAGTTATTTTGCTAAGTGAATTCGAAATCATTTTACTAGACTGATATTATTGGTTTCCTGTTTTCTTAAATACCTTATTTTATTTAAATTATGTTACTAATATATCTAATTCATCAGGAAATCTAATCAAACTGAAATGAGTGCCGAAATAATAGTCTATGGGGCCCAGATAATAACTGGGCTAGCTACTTTAGTGGTTGCTTTCGTCCTAGTTTTCCAGCTTAAACAACAACGATTGGTTGCACAACGAGAACTCGTATTGGATATTAATAAACAACGACAAGATCTTGCCATTGCTGTTGCTAACAACCCTGACTTATCAGACATTAATTTTAGAGGTGGCCATGACTTTGGGGACCTAAACAATCAATCGGAACGCATTCGATTCAACAGGATGTTTGCCGCCGAAATGAGTTTGAGCAACATAGCACAGGAATACGCTGATTTGCTGCATGTAGATCCAGATATGGCATTAAAAACAAGTTTTGCCCTCTTTCCAGGTAGAAGAAAATTTTATAAAGAAAGTTTGATAAGGTTCACGTTGCCAACCCCATTTGTTGAAAAGGTTGACCAATATATAAAAGAGATTGAAGATAATGTAGGGGAAAACGGTCAAGATATTTCAGTCTTAGATCCTGATATGAGACGTAGCTAGATAAGGAGCCATGCAATGCCGGAACTTTTGAGATATTTAAATGAGAGAAATATTGAGATAGGGTCTAGGATTCCCGATTTCCTGCTTGTAGATCAAGCAGACAAGACATTAAGACTTCGGGATTTATCAGGCTCTCCCGCTGTTCTCTTTTTCTACCCTAAAGATGGCTCAGAAGGCTGTACTGTTGAAGCCTGTGAATTTCGAGACGTGTACGACGATTTTAAACAGCTTGACTGTCCGGTATATGGAATCAGCCCAGATACTCTTGAGTCCCACAATTCTTTCGCAAAGGAACACGAGTTACCATTTAATTTGTGTGTAGACCCAGATAAACAAATGATCAATGAATATGGTGTGATGGGCGAATATCTATTGACAGAAGCAGAGGCGGATTACTTAAGAACAACATATGGTGCACCAATAAATGAGGAAAACAAACTAGTAACCATAGTCCGGTCTACATTTCTTATAGACAAAGACGGGATATTGGTACACAAATGGATGAATGTGAATTTCCGAGGTCACGCCAGCAGCGTAAGAGACCAGCTTCACAAATCTTTCAAGTTCGACATAGCTTTTTAGAAAAATACCCTTTCGTTAGGCTTACTAGTCCCATTCCCACTCGATATCTCCGATGCGAACTGTATCGCCCTCTGAAATACCTGCATCTTCTAAAGCCTTTACGACCCCTGTTTTCTGCATATGTTTATAGAATTGCATTCTGGCAAGCCAGTCTTCGTAATCTATTCTCTGTGCGATTCTTTCAACTCCAGGTGCCTGGACTACATAGACTCCGTCTTCTTGGTAGATAGAAACCCCCCTGCGTCTTGGTTCAGGTCGTATTACAGGAATATCTGTTTCCTGTAAATCAACAGAAAGATTTGGAGGAATTACGCTCGGTTGATCAGATAGGACCTGTACAACCTCGTCCATCATCGACCCGACACCTTCTCCAGACACGGCTGAAATTATATGAAACTTCCAGGCATCTTCACCCATTGAGTCTCTTATGTCTTCCGCCAATACGCTCACTTCATCTAAATCGACCTTGTTAATAGCCAAAATTTGTGGTTTGCCAATCAGGGCTTCGTTAAACAGTGCAAGTTCCTTATTGATTTTATGGAAATCCTCGCTAGGGTTCTCAGAAGTTCCATCAACAAGGTGTATCAGAACTCGGGTTCTTTCTATGTGGCGCAGAAATTCATGACCCAGACCAATCCCTTCATGAGCACCTTCAATCAGCCCAGGGATATCAACCATTACAAAATCTTTATCTCGATGTTCCACTATTCCAAGAACGGGATCAATCGTCGTAAATGGATAGTTAGCTATTTTTGGTCTGGCAGCTGTCAAAAACGTTATAAGACTAGATTTCCCTGCATTTGGAACTCCAATTATCCCAACGTCGGCGATTAATTTTAGTTCCAGCCTCAATGATGTTTTCAGGCCTTCTTCTCCAGCCTGCGCTATTACGGGATACTGGCTTGTTGAAGAAGAATATTTCACATTTCCATAGCCCCCCCTACCTCCTGGTGCAGCCATATATTCTTCTCCAGAATTTAATATGTCAGCAACCACGCTTCCGGTTTCATTTATTATTTGTGTTCCTACTGGAACCCTAATTACAACATCGTCTCCATCTTTTCCATGTTTCTTTGCTTTGGAACCATTCTCCCCATTACTGGCTGAGAAATTCTTTTCATATCTGAAATTTATCAATGTGTTCTCATTGTGATCACCAACGATTATTACATTTCCCCCTCGTCCTCCATCACCTCCATCGGGTCCGCCTCTTGGAACAAATTTTTCATGGCGACCACTAATAGCCCCATCTCCTCCAGAGCCACTTGTTATTTGGATTAATACACTATCGATCATTTAATTGTTTCCAAAGAGTTTAGGTAATAATACTAACAATAATGGTGTTTACTTGGTGGAAACACAGCTATATTAGGCGGTGTATATAATTGGATTTTATCACGGGTTTTAGTGGAAACATTGTTGACTATATTGAAATTCTGTTGATACACATTAGGGCTTTTGGGCGATGTGGATAAGGCTGGTTTTTATTCACACGTCGGCGCTCTTGTTATTAACTAAAAGGACATATAATTGCCCTGTCTGTCCACATTCAATGTGGAACATATTTTTGAGAAGAACTACTTTTATAGGTTGAGGAGATAAATGGAAGAAATGGCACCGTATATAAAAAACAAAACAGAAGTAAGTGAAATGTTCAGTGAAGCTAACCTCTTTCAGTCATATTTGGATGTGGAAGCAGCATTAGCTAAAGCCCAGGCGAGTCAAGAAATTATTCCAGCGACCGCTGCGGAGATAATTTCTGAAAAGGCTAAACTTGAGCTTTTGGACCTCCAAAATGTTTATGATGGATTAGATAAAACAGGGCATCCTCTGGTTCCCCTAATATGGGAGTTGGATAGAGTTTGCGGAGAAGAGGCGGGTGGATATATACACTGGGGTGCGACCACGCAAAATATTACTCAAACAGGAAAACTTCTATTAATTAAAAAATGCCACAATAGTTTCCTGGAAGATCTTGGAAATTTACTTCACATACTTGGAAATCTAGCAGAGAAAACTAAAGATTATGCTATGCCAGGTAGAACCCATGGCCAGCATGCTGTTCCTGCGACTTTCGGATACAAAGTCGCAGTGTGGATAGATGAGCTGATACGACATGCTGACCGCTTAAAAGGAAGTGAAGAGCGCGTTTTTGTAGCTATGTTGGGGGGAGGGGCAGGAACTATGGCTTCTGTGGGTCTTGAAGGCCTTGAAACCCAAAGATTGATAGGTGAAGAACTGGGATTAGGTTCAATGACAATGCCTTCTAGGGTGATAGGGGATCACCTCACCGAATATATTACGATCCTTGCTATGCTCGCTGCCACGGCCAGTAAAATGTCGAGAGAGATATATACCATGATGAAGCAGGAATTCGGCGAAGTGGAAGAACCTGTTCCTTTGGGCGCGGTTGGGTCGTCAACGATGCCTCAAAAACGGAATCCTCGTTTATGCCAAGATGTTGTGGCCTGGGCTGCAGAAATAAGGACATATGTGCCAATGTCTTTGGAGGCAATGCAAACAGAGCATGAAGCTGATAAAACTACTAGCATGATGATAAATTCGGCCATCGACAGGACATGTGTTTTGATGGGCCAAATAACAAATGGATTGATTGAAATATTTTCTGAACTTAAAGTATTTCCGGAAAGAATGAGACAAAACCTTGATCTTAGCGGAGGGTTGATACTTTCAGAGCGAATAATGTTGGAATTGGGTCGGAAAATGGGTCGTCAAAAGGCCCACGATGCAGTCTATGAGGCAGCTCAAAGGTCTGTTAATGAAAACAGGCCATTCACTGAAACTCTACAAGAGGAACCCGAAGTGGCTAGCCAATTAACAAAAAAGGAAATATTAGGACTATTGGACCCAGAACAATACACTGGCCTATGTTCACATTTTGCGAAAGAGTTTTCGATTAAAGCGGAGCAAAAGAGTAAGGAGCTAATCGGCAATTAGAAGGCTAGATATTTATCGGTAATTGTTTTGGGATCACGCCGGCCTTTCTTAGCTGATCAATTTTTTCTGTGGTTATCCCTAACTCTTTTAATACGTTGAGAGTCTCAGCTCCAAAAACAGGTGGAAAAACATCTTGTAGAGGGGTTTTAGACATATTAACGGGATTGCCAGACCAGGTAGTTTTACCCCATGAGGAATTAATTTCCTGAGAATTTGAATAATCCTTGCCTCTGATGAGCCCTCGCGCATGATTAAAATCATCTTCATGGATCTCTGCAGCGGTCGTATTTTTAACCAATGGGATTTGGGCTGATTTCATGGTGTCTACCCAATAGTCAGAAGGCTTGGTAACGAAAATTTCCTCCAAGATCTCTCGAAGAAGAAGATCGTTCTCAGACCGTGAAGCTTTGGATGAAAAAACTTCCATAGATTGAAGATGTGAAAATTCATCAAGGAGACAAAGTTTTAGCCATTGATCCTCTGAAAAAGCACTTAAGAATACCCAATTATCAGCTGATTCATATAAACCGGCCAAAGCATTTAGGCCACGGGCTCCGGGGCCACCAACATCATCTCGCACATAATTTTTATGATTAACATGGTATGGGGCGGAAATTGTGGCTGAGGTGTGAGATAAAGCAGCTTCAACATGCTGACCTTTCCCGGTTTTTTCTCTTTCCAAAAGAGCCATCATTACGCCGTAGGCTGCGGCTATTCCTGTTCCGTAATCATTTAAAGTAAAAGTAGCCGGGCGAGGTTGGCCCTCACCTCCACTGTTTCTTAGTTGGACACCGGTTGCAGCTTGAGCGTTCTGCTCAAAACCTGGCCTAAGCTCCCACGGTCCAGACCTGCCGAAACAATTGATTGAGGCGTACACAATGCCTGGATTTTTGGCTCTGACCTGTTCATATCCTATCCCGAGCCGATCTGTCACTCCTTTTCTGAAGCCCTCTAAAATAACGTCAGCGGAATCAACTAACTTGAGAAATGTGTCTAATCCCTCAGGGGTTGAGATGTTTAAAGCGATGCTTCGTTTTCCTCTGCCGACGTCCAGCCATGGTGTCAGCTGGGGGGGCCTATGCTCTGGATCGATTTTTATTACTTCCGCTCCATACTGTGCAAGTGTTCTTCCACATGTTGGCCCGGCGAGAACAATACATAAATCAAGAACTCGAATGCCAGCTAGAGGTAAATTAGTCATGAGATATTCTCAATCTGGTTACTGAGCCGGACAATTTTTCCCGGTTGCTTCATTTCACCTATAACCGGATCTTCTACAGTAATGGTAGTTCCCGCTGCAACGGAGTGCTCCGAATCTAGCCATTCATCGATACTGCGACACATGGTGCCAGGGATTCCTAGGTCAGCCATAATATTTTCCCATTGTATCGCTGTTTTTCCTAACCAAATCTCAGCAAATTGGTTGATCCATTGGTTGCGAGATAATTCATCAGCCAATAGTGCTTTGGAATTCGTGAGGGGTTCTAGCCAATCGATATGATCGATGTTTTCAAGAAACGGTCGCAGGAATCTTGGCATGGAGATATTAACATTAATCCAACGGTCGTCTTTACAACGGTAGAATCTTTTTATGACGGGATGGCCTTCTTGGTTTCCATGAGATCTCTTTGAATGTCTTACTAACGCTGAGCCCATTCCTTGATACATTGCGTCATGGACGGGAACGGTGATCTGTTGGCCGGTGTTGTGTTTGACTCTGTGGAAAAGAGCTGCGACAACTGCTGTAGATGCCGTTATAGCTGCAAATGTACTAGCGTATGGCAATGCGTGAAATGATGGACCTTCTCCCTCAATGGGCTGTTCCCCGGATGGATTAAAAGAATATATTCCTGAGGCTGCTGCCACTATTCCTTCATCTGGAGGAAGATCTTCATAAATATGGCCTTTGGGAAAGCCAGGTAAAGAAACGCACACCAGACCGGGATTATCTTTTGCCAAGGAGGTATAGGAAAGATCGCAATCTGCATAATGGTCATAAATGAGCACATCTGCTTCACGGATTTTACCAAATAGTTTGTCAAAACTGTGCTTATCGGGCAGGTTTAATTCGATAGAAACTTTTCCTCTATGCCACACAGAAATTTCTTCAGCATTAATTGATTCGGGAGTATTTTGCTGAGATTCTATTCTAACCACTTCCGCTCCCTGGTCAGACAACAGCATTCCCAAAATAGACCCTACAGGGTATGAGCTGAATTCAACGACTTTATATCCGGTTAAAGGACCTATTTTATTAACTCCGTTCAATTCTTATTTATACTGATCAATACCAACGGTAGCTGCCGTCGGGCCAGAAGGGAAAACTAAAGTTTTTGCCCTGTCAGCTCCCACAACCACAATGTCAATATTTGATGAGGAATGTAATAGAGGAACTTCAATAGCTAGGCGCTCTTCCTCAGTTTTGTCTTTTAGCCAGTTCCATCTTTCATCCACTCGAGCGTCGTTAATCGGCATATATTGGATCATTTTGCCTAAGCTAGTATTTGCATGACTGTGGATAAAGTCCTTTGCATCTTGTTTGGAAAAACCTTCACCGCCTACAGGTCCAGCTACATCAGGAGGCATGAATATTAGTCTTTGATGGCCTTCTGCGTGAGTCGCTCCTAAGGTTGTGTTACCAAAGGTTATTCCGTAGGCCAATGTTTTTAAAAGGCCGTCCGCTGAGGTGTTACCTTGGTCTTGAACATCTAGTTCACCGTCTGTAATAAATATCGAAACGGTACTATCTGTTTTTGAGAAACCTCTATCCTCCGAGTATGAAGGCCATGGGCTCATTTCTTCGTTTTCTGCAACGCAATGAATAAATTTTCTGGTTGTCCCTATAGTGTCCATATCCATTTTGTTTGGATACCACATTCCAATGTTTTTTAGACATAGATAGAAGGCTCTTCCTATAGTGATGTTAATTTCATTGTCCCGACCAGGACCTAGAGCAGATCCGGGGTTCAACCCAACTTTTTTTGCAATTGGCCCGTTCACCATCAGGATGGGGGCATGAGGGCTAGTTGACATTAGTAGCGACTTTCCGCCATGTGAGCCCATCTCGGAAAGGCATTTAACGGCAGCGATAATTATTGGCATATGTTCTGCCTTGGCCCCAGCCATTGCGGCATTTATAGCAATTTTTTCTACTGTTGCTAATCCGAATCCGGGTGGCATATCACAGACTACGTGATCTGCCGGAAGAGAAGTTCCTGAGATTAGTTCTCTAACCTTCTCCTCTGTCGGAGGATAGATTGGCAATGCATCTGACCAGTCTTTAAGGGTGAACTCTTTGTTCATTTTAAGTACCGCATCATACCGATCTTCGCCCTCAAACCGAATGACCGATTCTTGCTGTTCTATGACGGATACATCCTTTCCTTCTGAAGTTAATGTCTGAATTAGGTCGTCAATAACCTCTTCAGTTTGACTGACACAAAGATCATCGGCTAGATTTCGATAAATTCTGGGAACGACCACAAATTGCAGGTCTGGCATACCAAAGGCTTTACTGCTCGCTTTGGCATCGTCAGTAAACCTACCTGACACAATTGGAACGGCGGGTTTTCCCATCTTTTCTATTTCTATCATGTCGTGGCACATCCACGACGCGCAGGTCCCTCAATCGGCAGTGGCCCCAATTACCACGTCACATTCCTCTGCTGCCTGCTTCACGATATGTGGAGGGGAAGGATAGTTGCCTCCAGTATAGAAATTTACAGAAACATTAGAAAATCTTTCCTGGATCATTTCACCGGCACGATTTAGTGCCAAATCACCACCATGGGTACCACTCCATACTAAGCCAACTGTCGCTCCTTCTAAAGTGGATGGTCTTTGGTTGGGTTTGATGATATTCATCATCCCCCGTTGTTGAGCTACAGGGTTAAGAACTGATAATAAATCCACGTAATACTCCTTACCTTCAATGCTTCTTTCATTTTCACTAAATAGCCAGCTGGTGTGTGCAAAATGTTGAATTTTCCGATTATACAGGAGAGCTAATTCTTTGAATAACAATTGAATTAAAGTAGTTTTGACGAATAAATATAAAGAGTGACTATAATTTGCCTATGAAAAATATTTCTGAATCTCAAATTGACATGGTCATTGCCACACGTAATTCAGGAAAGATGAACGAGATGTGGAAAATGCTTTCCGAGACAACTTACAATCCCCTTTCACTTGACGACGTACAAATAAATGAAGAGGTTGAAGAAACAGGAGTAACATTTCGAGAAAACGCGATACTGAAAGCAAAGACGTATGGCAAGTTATGCGGAAAACTGACATTAGCCGATGATTCGGGTATTGAAGTAGATGCCCTGGATGGACAACCGGGTATTTATTCAGCCCGATATGGTGGTGAGGGCAAAGATGACAACGACAGAAATGAACTCCTGTTAAAAAACTTATCTGGTATATCAGAGGATAAGCTTACTGCTAGGTTTAGATGTGTTGTTGCTTTATGGAATCCTATTAACGATGCCTCGGTGACATTTGAAGGTAGAATTGAGGGCAAAATTACTCGGAATGTAAGAGGAAGCAATGGATTTGGTTATGATCCGCTGTTTTTCTTTCCGGAGAAAAATAAAACATTGGCGGAGTTGAGCATCCAAGAAAAAGAAGTTGTTAGCCACAGGGGTAAAGCGATGAGAGAGGCCATTATGTACTTGGAACAAAACGAAAGTAGTCTTCGAGGAGACTAATAATGAACAACGTACCAGTGCTGGACACATTTAAGAGGCCGCTCCGAGATTTGAGAATCTCGGTCACTGATCGGTGCAACTTTCGCTGTCCATATTGCATGCCAGCTGAAATTTTCGGCGATCGTTACCAGTTTCTACCCAGAGAAGACTTGCTAACCTTTGAAGAAATTACCCGAATCGTAAAAATTGCGGTTGGCTTGGGAGTTACAAAAGTGAGGATCACTGGCGGAGAGCCACTTGTTCGGCAAAATATAGAAGAATTGGTGGCCATGATTGCGGCTGTAGATGGCGTTTCTGACCTTGCTATGACTACAAATGCTTATCTACTATCCGGATATGCAGAAAAACTAAAAAATGCCGGGTTGAAACGCATAACGGTTAGCCTAGATTCATTGGAAGATGAAATTTTTCAGAAAATGAATGGGAGAGGATTCAGTACTGCCCGAGTTTTGGATGGTATAAGGGCTGCCAAAGAAGCAGGGTTACAGCCAATTAAAATTAACGCTGTGGTGCAGAAAGGCGTTAATGATGAAACGCTTGTCGGTTTAGCTGAATGGTGCAGGGATAACGGCCATACCCCTCGATTTATCGAATACATGGATGTTGGCACACTGAACGACTGGAAACTTGAAGAGGTTTTGACAGCTGAAGAAATTGTTCAACTAATCGAGGAAAGATTTCCTGCTGATCCCGTAGGCCCAACTTACCCAGGAGAAGTTGCAAAAAGATATAGATATAGAGATGGAAATGGTGAATTTGGGATTATTTCTTCGGTTTCACAACCATTTTGTGGAGACTGCACACGAATGCGCCTTTCTCCAGAAGGGAAATCTGTCACCTGTCTTTTTGCGGAAACCGGTACTGATTTAAGGGATAGTTTACGAGACGGATCAACCGATGATGAAATCAAAAAAGCCATCATTGGAATTTGGGGCTCCAGAAAGGATCGATATTCTGAACAAAGATCTGAAGAGACGGTAAAAAGGAAAAAAGTTGAGATGTATCACATTGGCGGTTAATGATTCAGTGAAGGAGCCTACCGTAGTGCTATACACCGATGGAGCATGTCTCGGCAATCCTGGTCCAGGAGGCTGGGGTGCCGTCGTTTTTGACGAGGGAGAAAAAAAACTTCTTCATGGGGGAGAAAACAACACCACCAATAATAGAATGGAAATTACAGCTGTAATCGAGGCTTTGAAGACTCTTCGGACTGGTATTAATGTCAAGATTTATTCTGATTCAACATACGTCATCAATACTATGACGAAAAATTGGAAAAGAAAGAAAAATCAAGATTTATGGATCTTGTTGGATAGTGAGGCAGCGCTTCGAAATCTTGAGTGGGAATGGGTGAAAGGTCATTCTGGAGATGAATTCAATGAAGAGGCTGATCGCTTGGCTTATCAAGAAGCTTCAATGGTAGCAAAGGAAAAATAGGAACAGAGTATTTGCTCAACAGGAGGCTATCGTGTCCAAAGCAAAAAAATTAACCCATGTGGATGAAAGCGGAGATGCCAATATGGTTGATGTAGGTGCAAAACCAATCTCCGAGAGAATCGCTGAGGCGAAGGCTGAAGTGCAGATGAACCCTGAAACTCTCGCACTAATTCTGACCAATTCTTTTGAGAAGGGCGATGTGGTATCCACAGCACGTATTGCTGGAATAATGGCTGCCAAGGATACCTCTAGATTAATTCCTTTGTGTCACCCCTTACCCATTAGCCAAATAAAGATTGATATTGCCTTAGATGAAGAAAATAGCTGTGTTCATATCACAACCATGGTCAAAACGAATGCTAAAACTGGAGTTGAGATGGAAGCGTTGACAGGGGCATCGGTAGCAGCTCTTACCGTTTACGATATGTGTAAAGCTGTAGACAGAAGTATGAATTTCAGGGTCTGGCTGGCCTCTAAGTCAGGCGGGCGATCGGGTAATTTTGTTTTCGATGCTCCCCCTAGGGAATCCACCACTTAGCTTTTGTTGGTATGACTGCTCCAACGTCACGTTACCATGGTCTGGATGCCTTAAGGGGAATAGCCATGGTCATGGGGATAGTGCTGCATGCAGCTCTTCCCTATATTCCAGGAATCCCCTCTTCCATTTGGCCTTCTGATAATAGCTCGTCTTATCCAATAAAGGTCATTTTTGAGTTTATACACATGTGGCGAATGCCGGTATTTTTCATGCTAGCTGGATTTTTCGCTAATTTGATTATTACTCGCAGATCTTTGGAATTTTGGTGGACTAATAGATTTTTACGTGTTGGGTTGCCGATCGCTGTATTTTTTCCTGTTATGGGATTTATATTGCCGCCGATTTGGAAATATGGCCAAACTGGTGAATTTACTTTTTTCTATTCAAATGTTGGACAACCATTTCATTTATGGTTTTTATGGCAGTTGATGATATTTACCCTGTGTTCGATTCTGCTTCGAATCCCCTATAAAGGGTTCGCTATTTTGTCGAAGCAACTAGAAAATCTCGACTTGGGAATATTAAAGTCAGTATTTCTAAAATTGAGGGGTGTCAGTTCAATAATTGTTTTTAAGGCCAAATTTCCGATCGGATTTATTTTGGTTTGTGCGGTTACTAATTTTTGGACCGGTGGGGAGTTGATAATAAATCCAATTGGGAGTGGATTGTATTTCCTTTTTGGCTTTAGCTTATATAGTAATCCGTCTTTGTTTTGTTTTGTAAAGAAAGAATGGAAATATTATTTATTGATTGCGTTTCTCGTTTTCTCAACATATGTAGCGCTTGATATTAAAGGTGTTAAAGACGTAACAGAGATTATCTATCAAAATGAAGTAAAAGGAATCCAACTACAGAATTTAAACATATTAGTATTGTCTCGATACGCGTTGGAAATCATAGGCACAGTACTATTTTCAATAGGGTTTATTGGATTGGCGGAAGCTAAATTTGGTTCGTATAATCCTTTTTCGCGATTCATTTCAGACGGCTCGTATTGGATGTATTTAATTCATTTACCAATAGTTGCATTCACGACATTCTTTTTGTTTGACTGGCCTCTCTTACCGGAAATTAAGTTTATTTTGTCCATTGCGTTTACTACTGTGATATGCCTAATAACATATCGATATTTTGTCCGCTCTAGTTTTATAGGAATGTTTTTGAATGGAAAACGACTTCCAAGCTCATATCACAAAAATATTTGTCCTCAGTGTGGGATGGATACTGGAGATTCTGAACGATTTTGTATCCACTGTGGGATTAAGATGGCCTACTAACCTCGTTTCCTTCCAACCGTAAAGGATTAAAAATGTTATTTTTTAAAAAATTTGATAAATTCCTCAAAACAAAGTCAGATATTAGAACTATAGATGCTAATTAGGGAGCAGATTTCATGAAAATAACGAATATAGAGACTCTGATAGTAGATGCCGGGTGGCGACCATGGATGTTTGTAAAGGTTGAAACTGATGAGGGAATAACTGGCTGGGGGGAATGCAGCGACGGAAAATCTCCGCATGGAATAGAAGGAGTTATTAGAGATCTAAAACCTGTGCTGATTGGAAAAGATCCATGTGCTTTTGAAATGAGATTTCAGGAAATGTACATTGGAACTAGAGCGAGCAAGGGAGGTATAGCGGCGAAAGCTTTGGCAGGATTGGACTGTGCGTTTATTGATATTAAAGCGAAATCATTAAATATATCTGTTGCTGAATTGTTTGGAGGTCCTACTAGAGAAAAAGTCCGGGTTTATTGGTCGCATTGTGGCTCTAGCAGAATTAGGCATTCAGATATATTGGGAACACCACCTATTGAAACTTGGGAGGATGTCACTAGGTTGGGGAAGGAAGTTAAGAGTCGGGGATTTACTGCTCTCAAGACCAATGTTTTACTCCCAGGACAAAATGCGACTTTTGGAGGAGGTTCTTTTGGTGGTTCTGGAACCACAGATCAAATAGCGCCTAAATGGCTGATGCCCCATATCGAAACCCTGATTGGAACTTTCAGAGATGCGGTGGGTGATGATATAGATATTAATTTGGACTTAAATTTCCACTTTAAGACTGAGGCGTGTTTGAGAATTGCCAAGGTTTTAGAAAAATTTGATATGTTGTGGCTAGAAATTGATATGTACGACCCTTTGAGCTTAAGGCAGATCAAAGATTCCACAGATACGCGTATTTGCACAGGGGAGAATCTTTTTTATATGAGTGATTATTTGCCCTATTTCGAAAATCATTCAGCTGATATGTTTATGATTGATGTTCCCTGGAACGGCTTCAGCCAGTCGAAGAAGGTCGGCGATCTCGCCGAAGTTTTCCAGCACAACGTAGCGCCACATAATTATTACAGCCATCTCTCTACGTTTGTAAGTGCTTCTTTATGTGCCTCACTGCCTAATGTTCGAATAATGGAGATTGATATTGATGATGTTCCATGGAAAGATGATCTGACGACGGAGAAACCTGAATTAATTGATGGATACATGACGGTACCTAACAGGCCGGGTTGGGGAGCTGATATTAATGAAGAAGTTGCCAGAGCTCATCCATGGGATGAAAGCAAGATCATGTCTGTGCAATCTACAGGCTATAAAGTGATTTAAATACTTGGATTATGCTTCAAAATTTGGGTCGATTTCATGCTTAGATTTGAAAAAATGTAGAGATGCGCTTCTTAAAGAGTTGCGTATTGTGGTAAAATTCGTTACTTATGTTAGTTTGGGTGGGTAATTTAGCTCATCCTTTAGTTTAGAAGCAGGAAGAGAAGAAGTGAACATTTACGTTGGAAATATCTCGTATGGTACAAGCGAGGATGATTTAAGAGATTTATTCGCTAGGTACGGCGAGGTTAGTGCAGTCCGTGTTATAACAGACAGGGACACAGGTAGATCCAAAGGATTTGGATTCGTGGAAATGACCGATGATGAGCAAGCTAAGGAAGCTATAGCAGCCTTAGATAGCAATGACTTCATGGGTCGCGATCTTAGAGTTAATGAGGCGCGTCCTAGAGAGCCCAGATAGGTTTTGTAACAAGGGAAGTCTCCCGTAGAACGGGGGCTTTCCTTTGACCAACATTCCCCACTCGATTACGAATTCCCCGTAAGGCTATTACCCTTTTTTAGGGAGATGGCTTCTGTAAAGTTATATTATTCAGGAGATGTATAAGCAAATGAATGATGTTGATACCTCAGGCCTAAAAACGATTGGAACGGATCCATATGTTGGGGAGACACCACAAAATGCGTTAGGTAGCTGGTTGACTCCGAATTCCTTATTTTATGTGCGATCTCAGTTTGATTATCCAGAGATAGATGAAAATACGTGGGAATTAAAGGTAGCCTCATCTCTAGGAGATGAAATGGCTCTTAGTCTTGGTGATATAAAACAATTGCCCAAACACACAGTGACGGTTACCTTGGAGTGTGCTGGTAATAACAGGGGTGATTTGAACCCTCCTGCCCCAGGGAATCAATTTAACAATGGTGCGGTTAGCAATGCTGTTTGGTCAGGAACTTCGTTAAAGTCTCTTTTGTCAAAAATAAATCTTGGTCAAGATGTTGTAGAAATACTATTCGAAGGTGCTGATGTTGGGTCGCCGGCAGCCGATAAAAATGCTGAGCCTTACCTGCGAAGCTTGCCATTGGACTTAGCCCTACATGAAGACACTCTCCTAGCCTACGAAATGAATGGAGAAACTCTTCCTCTTGAGCATGGATACCCGATTCGCTTAATCATTCCTGGTTGGTATGGTATGGCCCATGTGAAGTGGGTTAATAAAATTTCAGCTATAACAACGCCATTTTCTGGATATTTCCAAGGTGAAAAATATGTGCTGAAGTATGAAGATGGTACTGAAAGACCAGTCCAAGAAATTCAAGTTAAATCTGCTATAACTTCACCAAGTGACAACGCATCTTTGAAATGTTGTGAAACCTACAATGTTAGTGGTCAAGCTTGGGCTGGCAGGAACCAAATAAAGAAGGTAGAAGTTTCTGTAGATGGCGGAGAAATGTGGAATTCAGCACAGTTAATAGGCCCTTCAGAAAACTATGCCTGGCAGCAATGGACTTACACCTGGACACCAGATTCCTTAGGAGAGCATACTCTCCTATCAAGAGCAACAGATAGCAAGGGAAATGAACAACCTTTGGAATCTCGCTGGAATGAATTAGGCTATGCAGTCAATGGCTCAAAACCGGTGAAGGTGGTGGTATCTAGTTAAAGGGTAAACTGCTTGCTTTTGGGGGTGTGAGATTGTCCTGGATAGAAGAAGATCCTAAGTATTCTGATATTGCGAACGTCATTAAATGCATGTCCATTAATGAAGAGGCTATGCATGCAGTATGGGACATGGGGCATAAAATCAGCTTCGGCTCTTCAGCGTTAACGAGAGCGCAAGAAGAAGTAATAGCTACGGTTGTTTCTTCTATTAATCATTGTAAGTATTGAACAGTATCTCACGGAGAGTATCTTCGTCAGGCTACGGAAGATCCCGAAATGGCATCTATCGTGATGCAAGATTACGGGAATGCATCCTTAGATGATGAGACGCTTGCGATCGTCGAATACGTGGAAAAATTGACGAAAGATCCTTCAGAAATGACAGAAGAGGACATTGAAACTCTTAGAAATGTTGGATTATCAGATCGCCAAATTCTGTCTGTCGTTATGATAACGGCTATGTTTGCCTTCATGAATAGATTGGCAGACGGATTGGGAGTGCAAATAGAAGATGGAAAAGGCAGTTTTGTTAATTCCTGGCTTCAAACTTCCCAAGGGACATCATCTTGGTTACACCACCAACCACAAGAGAGGATCTAATTATTTAGATTTGAATTGTGGCAGGATCAACTTTTTTTGACCGTATCCACTCATCAATATCGGATCTAAAAAATCTCCACTGGTGGCCCACTCTGTTTGCGGGTATATCACCAGATTTTAGCAACTTGTAGATAGTCATTCTATCTAGTTGCAAGTATTCTGCTAATTCTTTTGTAGTCATCAGATCATTGTTTACCACTGCTACAACCCCTCATAGTATTTTACAGCTATTGTATTAAACCAATATGACATAATTATTCATTGTTATTGTACGTAATTAACCTAATTATGATAAGAATAATCAATGTGGTCTGTCAATCCGTTTGGGAATCATGAATCATGATTCTAGAATAGAAGATCTTGGGGTAGTCAGGTGTGCGACTGAAGATAGAAATTGAAGGCCTGCCATCAAAATAAAAACAGAACGCATGCCTGTTATAAAGGCTTGTAATATTGGACTTCCGTCTCCACCTGTCATAACCTCTTCCACGTTTGAAGAAAATCCTGAGGCAATCATTGTTCCGCTAACAATCGCAGTTGCTATTGCAATGCCCGTGACGTTGCCTGAATTTCTGGATAGATTGACTAATGCGGATGTGACCCCGTACCTGTTTCCGCTTGCAGAAGAAAATATTGCAGCACTATTAGGTGACATAAACATTCCCGATCCAGAACTCATAACCACTATAGACAAAATGACATACCAAATTGGGGTGCTATCAGCCATAAAGGCCATAAGCAGTAAGCCGCATCCTGCTAATAACAAACCGAAAGTAGTAAAGGGCTTAGTGCCAAATTTGTCTGACAGATTACCCGTTAATGGACCTAAGATTATTCGACTTATTGCATTTGGAACCAGTATCCAAGAAATCTGAGCAGGAGTTAAACGCAAAGCGGCTTGTAGATAGAAAGTTATAAGAAAACGGAAAGATGTAACCCCTAAAAAGGAAAGATAGTTTGATCCTACTCCAACTGAAAATAAGCGACTGCGAAATAAAGACAGATCGAGCATGGGTGATGATGTTTTTGACTCCCACCAGATAAAAGCAATCACCAGTGCGCCAAAAATTAGAAATCCTCCAACTATCGGTGCAGAAGTCCAGCCAAGACCAGCTCCATTTGATAATGTTAGAAGGAATACCAATAGAGTTGAAGAAGATAAACCTGCCCCCAGCCAGTCGTAACTTTTATCTTTTTGGTCAGCCCCAGTAAATCGGGACGGGTCGAGTAAAAGTAAAGTAAATAAGAAAGTGACCGTACATAACGGTAAATTAATCCAAAATATCCAGTGCCAGCTTAGATATGTGACCAGAATACCGCCCAATATTGGCCCGATTATGCCACCTGTGCCAATTATACTTCCGTGAGCCCCCAAGCCCTTGCCTCGTTCGTCAGAAGGGAAGGTAGATGTCACCATTGCCATTCCATTGGCTTGGGTTAAAGCTGCACCGATGCCTTGGAAAACGCGGAAAGGAATCATCAAGATAATTGGATGAGAGAAGCCAAAATAATTCGCAATCCAGGGAGAGCTACCTGAGAACAATGCCATGAGGCCAAAAAGAACAACACCTGTCAGATACATGGGTTTCCTTCCAATGATGTCTGATAGGCGTCCCATGGGTAATAGCATTGCACTGATAGTTAATGACTCTGCCAAAACTACCCATTGAATGGTGGTCAGCGAAACATCGAATTCTCTGGCAATTGTAGGCAATGCGATGCTAATGCTACCGTGGTGAATTACGTTGGTAAGAGAACCTAAACCAATAGCTGCGAATACGAGCCATTTGTAGTTGTGAGAAGAATATACGCTTTTGAGCATAACGAATATTGTACTCTCAGATAAACTTGCACGCATTTTTAAGTATATACTTCGATTCAGTCAAATAAGGAGTCAATATATATGTTAACTACACCGATTACCGGAACCCCATCTGAAGTTCTAGTTGAACAGCTCGTTGCGTCTGGAATTAAGTATGTTTTTTACAATTCAGGATCTCGAGAGGCTTTATTTTTTGACGCTTTGAACAACAATCCAAATATAGATGGCATTTTAGCTTTGCATGAAGGTAGCGTGGCATCCATGGCAGGCGCATACACCCAGGTGAACAGTGAACCAGCTGTAATGGTTGTTCACTTAGGTGCTGGCTTGGCTCAATGTATGGGGCAGTTATACAACATTTGGTTTGGTGGATTACCAGTGGTTGTTATTACCTTTGCGGGAGACACAGGCAGCTTTACAGATAGAATTAATTTGGATTTAGATTCAAGCTTTAGCCCAGCTTCAATTTCAGTACCGATGGCAAAAGAAACTTGGACTGTAATCGAACCAGAAGGTCTTCCTGCTGCTGTGGATCGCGCGTTAAGGGTAGCCACTACACCACCCTTTGGGCCCGTGCATCTTGCTGTCTATGACAAGATGCTTGAAAACCAGCAAGTGTCAACAGAAATAATTCATGGTGGCGCAAAGAGCATAAAGGCTGGAAATGCTTCTGATGAAGATTTAGGAAAAATATTAGATGCTCTAGACAAAGCCGATAAGCCTCTTTTGTATGTTGGAGATGGTGTCTGGAAAAGTGGTGCGGATAAATTGGCTGCGGAATTGGCGACTCACTTTGGAGTAGTAGTGGCATCACCTGAAACGGACCTTAGAGGAATTTCACTAAAACATCCCTTGCATATGGGTATGTCAAATACAGCATTTGATTCATATGAACCAGATGTTATCGTCTCTCTCGGCGTACGACACCAGGGTTCGGGGAAAAAAGAAGATAATGATCCGTTTAGAAAAACCAAGCAAATCATTGCTTTGGGTTCTGGATTGGAATATCTGAAAAATTATCCAGGACTAGAAGTTGGGATCATTGCAAATGAAAAAGATGCTATATCTCGCATGCTTGAAATCGCAAATAGTGATTACGTGTCGGAAAAATATTCTGAAAGAAGACAAGTTTCCTTGAACCTTGTTAATAAAGAACGAACTAAGCTAAGAGATTCGTTGATGCCTTCATATGAAAAGGGTCGAGTTCGGCCAACTAAGCTTGTTGATGCAATAGACAGTGAGTTAGAAAGAATTGGTGGAGGATACATTGCCAACGAGCAATTTGCTGCACGTTATGATGCTGTTAGTCCGGGATTATCAGATCAAAACAACATTTTAATGAAAGGGGCTGGTGGTTCCGAAGGATGGGGAGTTGGAGCAGGCATAGGTGCAAAATTGGCTGCGGGAGATGCGCCCGTTATTGGATTAGTTGGTGATGGTTCTTTGTACTACGCAGATTCAGGTCTATGGACAGCAGTGCACCACAATATACCCCTTCTTTATGTAATACCAAATAATGGTGCATATGGAATTGTAGCTGGGTTTTTTGGACAAAGCGGTGGGAGGATGTCGGATACTGGTAATTATCAGGGTGTGGTATTGGACGGCATAGACCCAGTTAAGATTGCTGATGCTTTTGGAATGGATGGTGAAAGAGTGGATGATGAAGAAAAACTCAATGAGAGTATTCAGAGGGGCTTAGAAATAGTTACCAAGCAAAACAGACCTTATTTGCTGGATGTTCGACTTCCCATTGGATTGCCTGAGGGGGGAGTTGCGGACCAACAATACAGGTTGAAATAAAAAAGGCCCTGCAATCAAATGCGGGGCCTTTTTTATTAATACTAATAAGGTTGTTTATGTACCTCTTAATCTTGGATCTAGGGCGTCTCTTAAGCCATCTCCAAACAAATTGAACCCATAAACGGCTAAAGACAAACCGACTCCAGGCCAAATAGCCATCCATGGAGCTAATATAAAGTAGTCTCTTGCTGCTCCTGAGAGCATTCCACCCCATGATGGTCTTGGTGGTGGAACACCAAGGCCTAGATAGCTTAGAGATGCTTCAGTGAGAATAGCAATTCCTAATGCGCTTGTTGCTATGATTAGGAATGGAGCGACACACTGCGGAGTGATGTGCTGTGCCATTATCCGAAGATTATTTGCACCAATGGCCCTGGCTGCGTCTACGTATTGCGACTCTTTGACGGTCAATGCTTGAGATCTTACAACTCGATTGGCTCTAGGGATTTGAACAATACCTACAGCTACTATTATGTTCGTAATTGTCTGTCCTAAAGCTGCGGTGACAGCTAGAGCGAGGATCAAAGTTGGAATGGACATCAAGGCGTCCATAGCTCGCTGGATTACTTGGTCAGTTTTTCCACCAAACCAAGCACTTATTATTCCTAACACTCCACCTAACCCAGAGCCAAAGGCTACAGAGAGAAACCCTACCATAAGGGATACTTGTGCACCGACGGCCATCTGCGCCCATATATCTCTACCCTTATCATCTGTGCCCATAATGAATGCTCTGAAAGGTTCCTTGTCACTTACAGAAAATGGACTTGCCAGTTTGTCACGTAGTCGCCATTCAATAGGGTCGTACCAGGTAACAATGTCGGCAGCGGCAGCGATTATGCACATAAAAATGATAATAATTAGTCCGGCTGCTGCTAACGGCTGTCTTTTCGTAAAGGTAATAGATGCTGACAGCATTCTAACCGCTAGCGGCGGCGTAGTTTCTGTTCTTTCAACTAATTCGCTTGACATCGGATTCCTTGTTTTTATTGATACCTGACACGAGGGTCAAACCACCCGTAAGAGATATCGATTAGTAGATTTACGAAAATGACTGCCATTGCGAAGAAAAGTACAATCGATTGAACTATTGGAAAGTCTCTCGATAGCATTCCTTCTAGAATGAACCCGCCCAATCCTGGCATTGAGAATACCCTTTCCATGACGACTGAACCACCTAATGATAAGGCAGTTGTTATTCCAATTACGGTTATTACAGGTATGAATGCATTTTTTAAAGCATGTCTGGCTGTAACAACGTATTGTGTCAGTCCCTTTGCTTTCGCTGTGCGAATGTAATCTTGTCTCAAAACTTCAAGCATAGTGGATCGCATCATTCGAGCTTTTGTGGCCGCGCTAATATAGCCAAGCATCATGGCTGGCCAGAAATACTGCTGTATGTTTTGCCAAGGTTCTTCGGTTAGTGGGAATGATCCTAATTGAGGATTCCACATGAAGAAGTAGGCACCACCTAATAGAAGTAATGTTGCACTCCAGAAGGAAGGTAGTGAGAGGCCAGCTAAAGATAGTATACGAATTACATAATCTATCCACGAATTTTGTTTTAGCGCCATTAGAATGCCAGCGGGCAGCCCTAAGCCTATAGCGATTATTTGTGAGAATATTACTAATTCGAGTGTGACGGGAAACTTTAATTTAAACTCCTCAAAAACGTCTCTACCCGTAAAGAGTGAGTCGCCCCAGTCTCCAACCACAAACCCAGTAATCCAACTGAAATACTGGATATGTAATGGATCGTTGAGCCCTAGCATTTCGCGAATTTCTTCTAGGTCTTCTTCTGAGACGTCTATACCCTCACCGCCTGAATTTGCTTCAGCAATTAGCAGTGCCACGTCTCCTGGGGCAATTCTTAGCAGAGCGAAAATTAATGCAGAAACAATGAATACAGTTAATGCTCCAAACAGGAGGCGCCTAATCAAATATTCTTTCATTTTCCCCTACTTTACTTCTATAGTAGCTTTCCGATTGCTGCGAATTATATACAGCAACGCTTTGATTTTTCCATATTAAATCGGTTAATTGTTTTCCGACTTAAAAGCGGCCCCGTTACCATTGTAGGTAGCGAAGCCGCTTTATAGATCTCTTACTCTGGCATGAAATATATTAATCTCACCCCAGATACATAAATGCGACTAGTTTCTATCGAGCCACATCCTCTCCCACTGGGCCCATTTGTTCTGGGATGGGTGAGGGTATAACTGCCAGCCTTTCACTTCGTTCGACCAGCCTGGGAAAATGTAGGTCCATGGATATGGGATTGAGTACATGGCTTCTGTTGCCAATATTCTCTCAAGCTCATGTACCAGTTCTACACGTTTCGCAACGTCTAGTTCACTTGATTGCTCAAGAGCTAGTTTTTCTAGCCTAGCTGCCATTTCTGGATCGGCAACTTCTCGACCAGTACCACGGTAATACCAACTTTCTTTGTCTTTAACCAGGTGAATCATGTAAAAGTCATCTGGATCAGCAACGTTGGTTCTAACCTTTGAACCATAGTGGATGTCGTAGTCTGCATTCTTGCCTCTTTCGCTTTGTACTGCGCTTTCAACAGAGGATACAGTTACTTCAACGTCAAGATTTTTCGCCATTTGGTCTTGGAAGTACAGGCACCCATCAATGTACATCTGGGCGCTTTGGGCCATACATTCTACGCTAAAGCGATTTCCTGCCCCAAGTACTTCGTCAACCAGCCGATTAGCTTCAGCAATATCTGCAACCTTGCCGTCGCCTCTTCTCCATCCTGGCATTTCACCTAATTCAGAATCTGGTAGTGACCAAATGCTTCCGGGTGGCATCCACAAGGTGTGTCGATGAACACCAGATACCTCCCCGGCCATGTTGAAATCAACCCAGTCGTCTCGGTCCATTGCCAAGTGCATTGCCATTCTGATTCGAGCATCGTTGAACGGCTCTCTCTCCATGTTGATTTGGATACCTTTACCCCAAGAGTGGAGTGCAGGCATAATCGTAAATTTGTCACTAAACCGTGCATTAATTTGCTCTACGTGAGCTGGCAGTAACGATGCACTACCTTCACCGTAGTAATCTACCTGCCCGGTTATTAAGGCTGAGAATCTGGCAGTGGCGTCAGTGATAATAAACTGATCTTGCCCCTCAATTAGAGGTAAGCCTTCTCTCCAGTAGTCAGGGTTTGCCCTGGTTTTGGACTGAACATCAACTTCAAATTCAGTTGGAACAAAAGCTCCGGTGCCTGTACCGAATAAGAAGGTTTCTGGCGTGGTTTCATCCAAGAGATTAATGTAATCAATTTCTAACTCTGGATGAGTTCCCTCTTGCCTGATGTATTCGATGAAATCCTTGTCCATATTGTTCGGAGAACCAAGCATACCTGCGAACTGTGGCAGGGTTCTAGCTAGAGCCTCTCCAAACTCAACTTTGAATGTATAGTCATCAATACAAGAAGATCCAGTGTAGTGCCCTAGAGCTGCTCTTGGGCCGGAGTGCAATATTCCTTCCGGTGGGTTTAGAGCATACTCCAAGCTTGCCTGCGCATCTTCACAGGTGAAGCTATCTCCAGAAACAGCTGATTGAATTTCGTCAGGGAGATTGGTATTTGTTTGGAAGTTAATACCTTCTCGTAGCTTAAACACTACTGTCAGCCCTGCGTCTTGTACTTCCCAAGTCTCTGCTAAGTCGCCTTCAATCTCTCCACCTAAACCTTTCCAAGGATCGTACCTCAAAAGGGCGTTGTAGGTAGGAAGGAACTGAGGTCCTTCAAAGCTGTGACCATAGTTCGGGTCGTGGCCAATAAGCTTGTGGGATGCTCCATATCGGAAGATCCCTCCCTTCTTTGGCTGGCCCCATGCCGAGTTATAACCTGGTCCAGACATGTAAAGGTCCATCCAAGTTTGCTCTGCTGCCTTTTGAACTGGCGTTGGTACCGCAGTTGCTTTGGCTTCTTGAGCGACACTCTTTTGCTCCAAGGCAACTGGTGCCGGAGCCGCTGCTGCAGGAGCCGCAGGCTGTGCAGGAGCTGAAGGTGCTGCTTGAGCTGAGGCTGCCGCTGCCTGTGCAGGAGCTGCCGCTGCTGGAGCTGCTGGGGCTGCTGCCTCGTCGGCTGCGCATGCCATGAACAGCGAAATAACTGTTATGGCCCCCAACACCATCATAATTCTTGTTCTCATCCTTATTCCTCCCATTTATCCAATGGTTTAGATTCCAAGTCTTCTTTGCAACCAGAAATCTGCAGTCACCTTATATAATGATTGACTGTTGGGGAACAATAAGGGATAAACTAGATAAGGTCAATCCATATTGGATGCCTGAATCAATTTTTAAATATTTATCTGAGATACCTATGATATGCACGTGCAATTTTTTTATGCCAAAACAGCCTAATGTAGCAACAATTCAGTGAAAACATTGGCTATATGCCCTGGATGTGGGCGAAGTAATGATTTAGACCGGCTTTTTTGCCCTCATTGCAGAAGTTCTCTAAGCCGGGGCCGTGCAGTTGCTGAAGAAGAAGCCGATCAAATCGAATCTGATCGAATTGAAACATTGAGCAAAGCAAGAAAGAGAAATAGATTTTTGAAACTTGCGTTCCTGTCTGCAGTGCTAATTGCTATTGTGTTGATCATTTGGAGTCCAGGGAATCAGACTAAGGAACCTACAACGGACCTCTCTGCCAAGCCTTCGGGGTATTCTTGGAATATGTATCAAGGCGGGCCGTCTCTGTCTGGTAGTAGAGATGTAAACCAATTGACCATAACAACAGACGAGGCAGAGATAGCATGGACATATCAGGCCCAAGGGGCCATATCCTCATCGCCAGCAGTGACCGAAGAGTCAGTTTATGTGAGCACAGATGATAGGAGAATTGTTGCTCTAGATCGCGGAACGGGTCTTCTCCTATGGGAATATCCAGCTGAGGCACCGACTGATTCTTCTCCGGCTGTCGCAGGTGATCTGCTTTATGTTGCACTTAGAGAAGGCAAATTTGTTGCCTTGGATAGATTCACAGGGGCGGAAATTTGGCATTTTCAAAGCGAGGAGCCCTTCTTCTCATCACCGACCATTCATAATGGCATTGCGTATATAGGATCTGGCGATAAAAATTTTTATGCTTTTGATGCGATTACGGGAGATCAAATTTGGATATACAACGCGGGCTCAAGAATCGTGAACGCAGGGGTTGTGAATGAAAAAGTTGTAGCTTTTACTACACAGGACAATGTCGTTCATATCCTGGATGCTTTGAGTGGAGACTTACGACTTGATTACCCGATTGGTTCCTCCTATAGTGCCCCAGCCATGGACGGGAAACTGCTATTTGTGACGGATTTGGATGGAATGGTAAGGGCGATTGATTGGACGAAGATTCAGTATCCAATGGAGAAAACGGCTCGCCGATTCAGAATGACAATGTTTTTATGGGGCTTCGAGGATACTCCACCAGTGATGAAGGGATTTGTATGGAAAAGAAGAACGAAGGAAGTTTTCCAAAACACCCCAACGGTTGGAAACGGGATGATTTATGTCCCATCTCTAGACGGGAGTGTCTATAAGCTAAGTGCCTCAACAGGAAAACCGCAGTGGGTATATGAAACTGAAGGTACGATTTCGGAATCGGTTTCGGTCATTGGAAATACGATGCTGCTGGGAGATTCCACAGGAAAAGTACATGGGGTGGATATAGAAAGTGGAGAGAAGGTATGGGGTATTCAATTGGATGGCCATGTTTCCTCAACTCCGGTCGTTTCGGGCGACACCCTATTTGTGGCCACGCAGAATGGCTCAATATACGCGGTTAAATAGGCAGATATTGGAGGGGATAAGAGGGTGGCAGATATAACAGTTGATGAATTTACAGTCTATTTAAAAAATCGCAAAGAGGCTTCAGGCCTTAATTTATCTGGTCTTGATTTGTCTAATATGCTGATTCGGGACCTCAATTTACGAGGGGCCAACCTTAGCTATTGTGATCTTTCTCGATCTGATCTCAGTGGCTCAGATTTAACAAGAGCCAATTTGAGAGGGGCTAATTTAGATAAGGCAATCCTTAGAAATACTGTTTTTGTTAGAGCAAATTTGACCGTGGCGGATATCAAAGAAGCGGATTTAAGAGATGCTGATTTTACGGGGGCTAACCTGAGCGGAGCCGCGTCGAATTCTGGTCAAAGTACAGCTAGAGTCATAGGGGCGAATTTACATAAAGCTAACGCTCAAAATGCAGATTTCACTAATGCGATTCTTGTTAGAGTTAACTTTAATTCCGCTCATTTATACGGTGCTAAATTTCATGGGGCGAACATAACAAGAATGTCATTACAGGGTGCTAACTATGACATCGATGCATTCGACCACGCAATCGGTGTTTGATAACGATGAGGAAGCTGCTGCTAGAATTATTGAGGTTAGATAAATCGAGAGGTGCAGAAGAATTGAGTGGTCGGTCTGATATTCCCCAATTAGTTATTTTAGGAATAGGTAATCCTGGGCCAAAGTACCAACAAACCCGCCATAATGCTGGGTTTTGGGTGATTGAAACTCTCGCTGGTACGTTGGGTCTTGAGTTGAAAAGAAGTCACAAATCTACTCTCATGGCATCAGGATCACTGGCTGGTACCAATGTAGTAATCGCCAAACCGAGGACCTATGTTAATTTGAGTGGTGAATCAGCCTCCTATCTACTCAATCGATTTTCTCTTCCAGCAGAAAAATTGCTCGTAGTGTATGACGATATCCACATAGACGTGGGTAAGATGAGGCTAAGGGCAGCAGGCAGTGCTGGAGGCCACAATGGGATAAGGTCAATAATCGACTCTTTGAATACTCAGGACTTCCCTAGGTTGAGGATTGGGGTCGGAAGGCCTGAGGCAGGTGAAGACCAGATTGGATATGTGTTAGGTGTTCCCTCTGAACATGAAAAAGAAACTCTTTTGAAATGCATCTCGGATGCTTTGGCATGTATTGAGACTTTATTGACGGAAAATATCGATGTCGCTATGGATCGCTTCAATTAAAAAGTTTTGCAAATGTAGAGCTTTGCTTTGAAAGCTCTGAAACATAATTGGGTTGCTTTTGTTTTACTAGTTTTTTCCTTCCTTTTGTCTTTTTCGTGTGTAAGAAACGACAGATCCATAGAGATAGAGATTTTGCCTGAAGGCTCCGACTCGAAGACTTTATTTTTTTTCGATCAGTTAGATTTCGCGGCAGCACCTCCAGATAGAGACCTCAAAATTCTTGCAGTGCAGTATGGCCGTGAACCAAATGAAAACCTCGCAGCCGACGAAAGCATTAATAATAAGGATCAGGATGTAGGCGACAGGGAGCAATTTGTAGTTACAGATTTGTCCTCTACCCACACCTACGGAGTCGAGGCTGAGTTAGTCAGCATGACCGATAGTGCCCTTTGGTATGTTGATATTGAAAGCGATGTTGATAGGTATCTGTATAAGACTGCTGCGACACAATGGGAAGCCATATATAAAAATCATTTTTCAAAAACTGAAATCCCCAGAATTACCATTTTAAATACAGCAATACAGGGTGCAGCCGGGTACTTCAGCGACATAGATTCTTACCCTCGGTGGGTTCATGCAAATAGCAATCAGCGCCCGATGATATACATTGATCCCCATAGGAATAATCCTGATTCGAATAGGTATATGTCGGTGTTGATTCATGAATTTCAGCATCTAATTCACAATTTTTCCGATGCGGGAGAAGAAGCTTGGGTAGATGAGGGATTAGCAGAATTGGTAGTAAGAAATGTGGGCTATGAAACTCCACTAGAGCGGTATTTTTTGATAAATCCAGATACACAGTTGAATTTCTGGCCGGCAGAACCTCGCAGAACTCCCGCACATTATGGCGCATCTTCTTTGTTCTTTGAGTTTGTATTTGGAGAAATCGGAAACACCACTTCTTTGGAAAGTCTGATGAAAGAACCTCTTGATGGTATCGCTGGTGTAGAAAGTTGGTTGAGTAAAAACGGAACTAATTTCCATGAGGAATTTAGGAAATGGGTTGTTGCTAACTATTTAGGATTAGGGTTTGATGAATTTTCATACCCTCGGAGAAACCTTGGATTAAAGGGCGGGATAGATGAATTGGAGATGGGAGAAAGTACTTATCAAGTTTCTCAATATGGAACTCGCTATTTTGAGACCAATGAAAAAGATATCAAGATAATGTTCAAAGGAAATCGGGTTGTAGACCGTTTCAAAACTCGATGCACCAATATGTGTTGGTGGTCCAATAAAGGGGATTCAATAGATTCGTCCTTGATGTTGAAGATCGATTTAACAACTACTAAAAATCCAATGCTACATTTCGATCTTTGGCACGACATTGAAGAAGGGTGGGATTATGGTTATATATCCGTTTCCAGTGACCAAGGAAAAAGTTGGAGAACTCTAGAGACATTGGGAACGACCACCTTCAATCCTGTTGGGGCTAGCTACGGATACGGGTATTCTGGGCAATCAGATTGGATTTCGCATACTGTCCCTTTGGCTGATTTTATTAGCAAAGAAATACAGATCAAATTTCAATATGTTACGGATGCTGCAGTTCATCTTGATGGGATGCTAATTGAAAACATTAGATTAACTGACACGAATATCGATTCGATCGATCAAAAGGTGGAATTTGACCCCGCTGGGTTCGTGTTGGTGGATGGGAGCATCAGGCAGAATTTTCTTTTCCAAATCATAAAGGAATTGGCAAGCGGCAAACATGTAGTTGATAATGTTCCGCTAGATGAGCTTAATGAAGCTGTATACTCAATACCCAAAGATGAAAACTTGGCTGGGATAACAATTGTCATTTCTGGTATGAGTGGACTTACCCAGCAACCAGGGATTTTCGATCTTGTGGTTTCCAAAGTTCTTGATAAATAGCCACTTGCTACTAGCTCGCGACACTTTAGTAAGTATTGATAACGATCGGGCGTGATTTCTAATTGAATGTAGATAACAATAAAACAGGTGTTGCCACTCGCTATAAGTGGTTCGTTTATGCATCGGTTGCGGCCGGGGCATTTTTGACCGTCTCTGATCAAACTGGAACCAATATTGCAATGCCTAGGATTGCAGAAGATCTTTCTGCTGATATACCTACAGTGCAATGGGTATACCTGATATACACGTTATCAATTAGCTCATTACTATTGCCGATGGGACGATTGTCAGATTTAGTAGGACGGAAAATGGTCTACTGTGTAGGGTTGGCGATTTTTTCAATAGGGGCCCTCGTAGCCTACCTATCTGGTATATTGCCCATTCTATTAGCAGCGAAAGCTTTTCAAGGCTTTGGGGCAGCGATGATACAGGCTAATGGCATGGCCCTTATGGCAGAATCCTTTCCTAGTGCAGAAAGAGGTAAGGCACTAGGTCTCTACATGACTGTGATTGGCTTAGGAGCTACTGGTGGTCCCGTTATTGGGGGGTACCTAATAGGTGCTTTTGGATGGCGTTCAATGTATTTGGCTATTTTGATCTTTGGAATCATATCGTTGGTACTTTCCCTTAAAATATTGAAAAAGGAAAACGTATCTTCTAATGGCAAAGCCCTATCTTTTGATTGGATAGGGGCAACTTTATCCGCTGCAGCTTTAGCTTTGTTTCTACTAGGCCTTACCTACTCTTACAGGTTGGGATGGGGCAATTTGTTGGTAATTGCTGGATTTTTATTGTCAGCTTTATCTCTGTTTGGATTTATTTGGTGGGAGAAACGAATCAAGAATCCCTTGGTTGATTTGTCCTTGTTTTCGGTACCAGTTTTTTCATTGGGAATGGCTGCAAGGTACTTGGCTTTTATGTCGGGCTCGTCAGCCTTCTTCTTGATGCCATTTTATTTAATTCAAGTTGTTGGATTGAAAGAATCAGAGGCGGCTCTGGTTATGGCACCAAGTTCAATCATGATGGCCATTACAAGTCCACTTAGTGGTAGATTGTCGGACAAGATTGGTACTAAATGGCCAGCGGTTGCAGGATTGGTGTGTTGGTCTTCCGCTATAGCTATATACACTACCCTGTCGGTGGGTTCACCTCCTTGGATTGTTGTTATAGGTATGTTTCTGCAAGGTTCTGGTAATGGAATATTTGGTTCTCCAAACACGAGTGCTGTGATGAATGTGGTTGATTCAAACAAATATGGTGTTGTATCAGCTCTACTTAATATGGTCCGAACCTCTGGTAATTTAACTGGAATAGCAATGGGTACTACTTTGGTTGTTTTCACCATGGCTTCTATGAACTATCCGCCAGATCTATCTGCGATTGAATCCGCGGGAGACAATGCATACGGGACAGGTTTAAAAACGGCATTCACTGAAGGCATTACCAGGGCATTCTGGATTGGTACCGGTATTGTAGGATTTGCGGCTTTATTTACTGCATTTAGGCCAGAAAAACCCATAAGAAGGAAAAAAATTAACAAGACTCTTTAAGTGCCTGTTATACTTTGTTGTCAATATCGGGATATGTGATATCAAGATTATTAAAAGGATCGAAGTGGGATTGATATATGAGTGGAGCTGATTACTCTTTTTCAACGTTTTCTAAGAACGAATTCTACGCGCAATTAAATGCAAGATTGGTTGATATGGCTGAGGTTGGATCAGATCGACGAATTGTGGATTTAGCCTGCGGTACGGGTGGAGTTACCCGACTAATTTTGGAAAGAATTAATCGAACACGGGACACGGTTGTAATAGCTCTTGACCATTCACAGTCAGCTTTGAAGGCTGCTATGGAAGACCTCATGGATATTTCTGACAATGCTGTTAAGTTTGTCCAAAGTGGTGTTGAGAATGTGTCGGAAGCTGTTAAAGACTCTGTAGACACCATTGTGTTCTGTAATGCTATTCACTACCTTCCTGATAAAGACAAGGTGGTTCACGATATTGGGGACGCTTTGCGGACAGGGGGAAAATTCGCATTTAATACATCCTTTTATGAAGGCGGCCAACACGAAGATTCTTCCGCTTTTTACAGTAAATGGATGTTCAAAGCTTTTAGGATTCTTAGAAAAGAATATGGGTTAAAACCAGATAAAACAGCAAAGGTAGAATCAAGGAGACAATTAACTCCTGACGAGTACAGTGATTTATTGGAAAGAAATGGGCTTACTATACTTAGACAAAAAGTTGATACTGTCCAGGTTCCTATAGAAGGTTGGCTGGATATAAGTACATTTTCTGATTTTATTGAAGGTACTATGCCTGGTGTCCCTATGGAAGAAGCTAGTGCAGCTCTCCAAGAAGGTATAAGGCAAACTTATTCTGAGCTTAATGTGACGCATGTACCAAGAAATTGGCTCGATATTATTGCTGTGAAGCGTTGAGCCTAGCGTATTGTCATTTTCTCAGGTGAATCATTAAAAGAGCGTATGTCCGGTTTTAGCTAAATTGCTTACTTATATCTTCACTTAATCTATAATTGATACTGGCGGTTTTTTAGTTCAATTTTTTAGTTTATTCGACACAGTGAGACCATCTATGACGTTATCGAATGATCTTCCAGACGAAGCAGGCAGATATGGGCAATTTGGCGGTAGATATGTTCCAGAAACATTGATGCCAGCAATAAATGAGTTGGAAGAATCTTATAGGAAAGTTCAAGCGGACGAGGAATTCCAGGCGGAATTATCAAACTTGCTAGTTAATTTTGTAGGAAGACCCACTGAATTGTACTTTGCCCCCAACCTAACAAAAAGATTTGGTGGTGCAAAAATTTTTCTTAAACGTGAGGACTTGGCACATACCGGCGCTCATAAGATTAATAATGCCTTGGGCCAGGGACTTTTGGCGAAGAAGATGGGAAAGACTCGAATAATAGCTGAAACTGGTGCGGGCCAACATGGCGTGGCTACAGCTACAGTATGTGCCAAACTCGGATTGGACTGCGTTGTTTATATGGGGGAGGAGGATATAAGAAGACAGGCGTTAAATGTTTTTAGAATGAAATTACTGGGGGCTGAAGTTATTTCTGTGGACTCTGGTAGCAAAACACTTAAAGATGCTATTAACGAGGCGATGAGAGACTGGGTGACCAATGTGGATGATTCATACTATTTGATTGGTAGTGTAGTAGGACCTCATCCTTACCCCATGATAGTACGTGATTTTCAAAGAATAATAGGACAGGAAAGCAGAAAACAAATTTTAGAACAAATTGGAAGCTTGCCAGATTATGTAATAGCTTGTGTTGGAGGTGGAAGTAATGCTATGGGCCTGTTCTACGATTTTATTGGCGATGAGGGAGTCAACTTGGTAGGAGTGGAGGCAGGAGGAGATGGTATAGAATCTGGCCGACATTCGGCTACAATTTCCGCCGGATCGGTAGGTGTTTTGCACGGTAGTATGTCTTATCTAATTCAAAATGAAGATGGTCAGATTATAGAGACTCATAGTATTTCAGCAGGATTAGATTATCCTGGGGTTGGCCCAGAACATAGCTGGTTGAACGACAGCAATAGAGCATCATACGTAAGTGTGGATGATGTTCAGGCCCTTGAAGGCTTCAAATTATTATGTGAGTCCGAAGGAATAATTCCAGCACTTGAACCTGCACATGCGGTGTATCACGTTTCTCAATTAGCCCCTACTTTGAGTAAAGATCAGGTTATATTGATGGGCTTGTCTGGTCGTGGGGATAAGGACATGGAGACCGTGGCAACAGAAATGGACGTTCAGGTTTAGCTTTGAGATGGTACTAATTGATTCTAGGGTGGCACATGGAATCTTGTGGAGAATACCACCTCTAATTTTACTAATCTCTTTTTTGGTTCCCTCAATGGGGGTTATGTTTGACCACCATTTTCCGGAGAGAGACCCATACCACTCTCATTTGACTCATGTAGCAAAACATACGCATGTAGGTTTAGTTGAGCATACTCACCCTGAATCAGATATTCCCTTACCTTCCACTCCAGTTTTTGTAACAAAAGACTTGGGAATAGGGCCGGCCGGAATTCATATTGATCTGTTAAAAACAGAGCACCGAGTGCCGAGTGCTCCCCTTGAATTAAGTAACTTGTTGATTTCAAACATAGTCTTTTATAAAAACGCAACTTCGACTGTTGAGATTCCCCCACCAATCCTATAGTGAGTACTTCTAGAAATGTAGTTTGCCCTTAATTAGGAAGGTGGAGAGAATAAATGCTCTGGCTCCGTGCCATTATTTTGGTATCGCTGTTACTTTTAGGACTAAATATTCAATCGGTATCTTTGGTTGAAGCTAATGGTTCAATACGCTCATATGAAAAAAAAGTAATTGGAAAATACATCATAGGTTTAGGTACAGCCCCTCCATCTCCAACGATCGGTGTGACTCATTTTGCTGCCTTTGTGGAAGATAAGGAAACGGGCGTGAAATATATGGACGCTGACATAGAGTTCTTTGCGGTTCTTTCAGGCCCTAACCAACAGAAAATAGGTCCTTACCAAATGAATAATAGTCTTATGGACCCAATGTATTACGAGGTTGATACCTCCTTAAAAGAAGAAGGAATTTGGCTAGTAACATTGGTAATAACAATAGGGGAAGAAAATCTTTCTTCTGTTGTGTATGAGGTTGAAGTTAAAAAACAAAACCCGATGGTACCTATTTTGACGGTGGGAACCCTGCTGTTTTTCCTAGGCATTCTGAGTTTGTCGCTTCGTTCTTGGGTGAAAGAATATAAAAAGAAACGAAAAATCAGGAACGGTTAATGAAAAAAAATAAATTCACGGCATATATTGCTGTTGTAGCTTTTTTATTCGTTTTATCAATAGCTTGTGGCTCTTCAGAAAGTGATCAATTTTCGACTAGTACAGAATTTGATATTGTGATCGATGGTGGAAATTTGGTTGGTGATGTTGACACTTTAAGGATAAAGAAAAATGAGGATGTCATTTTAAATTTTGCCTCTGATTCTGAAATTACAGTTCACTTACATGGATATGATATTGAGAAGACGATTTCAGCAGAGCATACTTCTGTCATGGAATTCAAAGCCAATGCCACAGGAAGATTTGTGGTAACTACTCACGAAGTAAAATCAGACCATCACGGGGACCATGGTTCACATTCGGGTCATGGGCATATGGCCGCTGATACTGAGGCTCATGCAGTTTTATTTGAATCTGAGACCTTAAGTTCAGGAGATACCTATAAATATGAGATACCTACTGATTTTAAGGAGACTATCATCCCATATCATGATCATATGAGTCATGATTCTATTGGCCAAATAGAGGTGTCGGAGCATCACGGGATTGCTGGCGAGGTATTTGTGACTGTAAAAGATGGAGAGCACCAGTTTTATCCCGAAACTGTGGTGGTGAAGCCAGGAGCCAAGATTGAATGGACAATTGAATCAGAAGCAAAAGTCCGAATTACCAGTGGCTTGCCTCAACATATGAATCAGCCATCAGCCCATAGTGATCACTCAAGTCACTCAAATGGTGAATCAGAAGAAAAGACCTTAATAACCCTGGAAGTTTATCCGTAGCTCATTTTGTGAAATTGTGATCACTAAAATAAAAATATACATGGCACTAACCATTTTGGGTCTTTCTACTCTTTTGTTTGTTCCTAAAGTTAGTGCCCACGGCTTCGGAGAAAGATACGATTTACCTATTCCATTAAGCTATTTTCTTATTGGTTCTGCTCTTGCAGTAGCCTTATCTTTTGCCGTTATTGGTTGGTTTATTCGCTCTAGTGCCAACAATTCTGAGTATCCAAGGTTTAATATTTATCGATTTTCTTTAATAGAATTAGTTTGCAAAATTGCTTCCAAAATATTCGGGTTGATTTCGGTTCTGATTCTCTTTCTATCGATTCACACAGGCCTTATCGGTACTTCAAATGCGATAGAAAATTTTGCGCCTGTTTTTGTCTGGATCATATGGTGGGTTGGAGTCGGATATGTCGTCTGTCTGGTGGGTAATATATGGTTAATTATGAATCCTTGGTTAGTTATATTTAACTACGTGGAACAATTATTTGGTAAGCGGACAGGGCTTGTAGAATGGCCCAAAAAACTCGATGCGTGGCCGGCCCTAGGGTTTTTTCTTCTATTCGCTTGGATTGAAAATGTACATCCTGCCAGTTCCGAGCCGTTCAGTTTGGCAATTCTATTAATAATTTATTCCTTCATAACATGGGGAGGAATGATTTTATTTGGGAAACATGTGTGGTTAACACATGGTGATCCATTTTTTGTTCTATTTAATTTGTTTGCTCGCTTTTCTGCGACAGAGATAAGGGTGATTGGTAGCAAAAATTGGTGTACCCGTTGTTCTTCTGGATGCGAGGAAAACCTACATTTGACCGATTGTGTTGATTGTTATGAATGTTGGGAAAATGCACCTTCAAGAAATAGAGAATTTTCATTGAGGCCCTGGTCGGCTGGCTTGTCTCGAGGAGATCGAGTTACACCGGCAATAATGTTTTTCCATGTGACTGCACTGGCTACGGTTTCCTTTGACGGATTTTCTGAAACTCCTGGTTGGGTTGAGATACAGACCATTTTGTGGCCCTTAATTGATCCACTTCCTGGTTCCGCGGCCGGTACGGTGGAAACATTGGGAATAATTTTGGTTCCCATTATTTTTGCAGGGGTCTATTTGTACGTATGTGGCTTTATATCTCGAATGTCTTATGGGCAAATGACGCCCACCGATATTAGGATGAGTTTTGTATTTTCGTTAGTTCCAATAGCCATAGCGTACAATCTCTCTCATTACCTGTCCTTTCTACTAATTACGGGACAGGAAATAATTCCCCTTGTGTCAGATCCTTATGGTTTTGGATGGAATTTGTTCGGCACAACAGACTTTAAAATCAATATAGCTATTATTGATGCTAGATTTGCATGGATTTTTTCTGTTATTGCCTTGGTAACAGGGCACATAATATCCGTATTTACTGCCCACGTAATAGCTTTGAGAAAAACAAAGACTCATTCCGTGGCTGTCAGAAGTCAATATCCGATGCTACTTTTAATGGTGTTTTACACGGCTGTGAGCCTTTGGATAGTGGCCCAGCCAATTGTGGAATAGTTTTTATCTTGCTAAATTGTGATCATTAGAAAATTTAGGTTGCATACTCAAAAGAGAGGACAGGATGTCTAATGAACCAGAAAACGTTCAATCCTACATTTGTCCGAAGTGCTCAAATAACTCATTTGAGACAGGTGAAATTCGGACAACAGGATCAGGGCTTTCAAGATTTTTGGATCTTCAGAATCAAAAATTCGCTCACATAACCTGCGACAGTTGTGGGTATACCGAGTTTTTCAAAAGGCGTGGAGGTCGTGCAGGAAATATACTTGATTTGTTTAGCGGATAGGATTTGCTATAACTGTAAAGGTTAGGAGTTGGATAATGGAAGGTAGGAAAGTCACAATATTGGGGGGCGGGAATACTGCGTTTTCTGTAGCTGCTCGATTATCCCATATGGGGAACGATATATGTCTTCTTGAGCACCCGGATTTTGCAGAATCTATTTCAAATATATCGGCTACTAAAACAATTATTTTGGAAGGTGTTTTAGAAACTGGCCCAGCTTCAATTGAAAAAATAACATTGGATCCTTCTGAGGCCTTAGAATTCTCTGATTTGTTATTGTTAATTGTTCCTGCCTATGCGCACAAACCTTTTGCTGAATTTTGTGGTCCTTATCTTACTGATGATCATACTGTTGTGGTTATGCCGGGAACCTTGGGATCCTTGGAATGGAAAATATTAGCTTCTGAATTCGGGGCGAATAATATGACCGTTGCAGAAGTTGATACGGCTCCCTATGTTTGTAGAAAGACTTCCAGCAATAGTGCAGTTATATGGGGAGAAGTAACTGCTTTAGGATTGGGAGTCATCCCGTCTTCAGAAACTTCCTCTGTGCAGGAGATGTTGCAGCCTCTTTTTCCAGGGATTACGGCATATTCAGATTCTTTGGAATGTGGTTTATCTGCCATGAATCCGGTCGTCCACCCGGCTGGGGTTTTAATGAATGCTGGAAGGGTTGAATATTCCCGAGGAGACTTTTATTTCTATGAAGAGGGGGTTTCCAGTTCTGTCGCAAAGGTGATTGAGACCGTAGATGTTGAAAGAAGGGCGATTGGTACTGCTCTCGGCTATGAACTTGTCCCAGTAGCAGAAGGATTTCACGAAGCCGGGTTCGGACCTAGAGGCAACCTTTGGGAAGTCATAAATGGCAGTCATATGCTCACCAGACTAAAAGCTCCTGGTTCTTTGGATACTAGATGGTTATCAGAGGATATTCCTTTTGGTATATCAGCGTGGAGCAAAATTGGTAAACAATATGGCATTAGTTGTCCAGTGATGGATTCGTTTGTTCAAATTGGGAACATTGTCATGAATGCAGCTGGGAGTGAGGGAAGAGGTCCAAAAGATTTTGGAATCGAGAATTTATCTTTGCCTGAGTTGAAAAATTACCTTCTAACAGGAATTTAATAATCGACGTGTCATAAAATTGGATTCTTTGTGGATGTTTAGATATGGCTATCTGCATGGAAGCTTGGTTTGACCCTTAATTAGCTTGAGCAGTATAATTCGGGCGCAGTGGTTTGGATTGGGATGAGCTTTGTCGTAAACACCGCAATTCCTGTGGAGTAAAGGTAATCAAACAGGACAGCCGGTCCAGCTTCCATACCGAGGTTAACCCCTTAATTTCGAAGGAATTTCCTTCGACGGGCGGCGACACCATGAAAGAAGCGTGTGGAATAGTCGGTGTGTATGCCAGAGAGGAGGATGTAGCGAGGTCGGTATTTTTTGGATTGTATGCACTTCAGCACCGAGGTCAGGAAAGTGCTGGGATAGCGGCAACGGATGGTCGTAGAATTCGGCTTCACACGGAAATGGGACTTGTTTCCCAGGCTTTTCAAGAGAATGATCTATCTCATCTGTCTGGCCATATAGCTATTGGGCATACCAGATACTCAACTACTGGTTCGAGTAATATTAATAACGCTCAACCTATACTTTGCAATGGGACAAGCGTTGAAATGGCCCTTGCTCATAATGGGAATGTGATCAATGCCGTTGACCTCAGAGAGGAATTACTGGATTGGGGTGTTCAATTTCAATCTTCGGCGGATTCAGAGATCATAGCCCACCTAATTGCCAACGCACCGGCAGAAAATTGGTCTGAACGGATTGCATACGCTATGCGTAGACTTCAAGGAGCCTATTCCTTAGTTATTATGACTAATAGGGAAGTTTTGGGAGTAAGGGATCCTTTAGGTGTAAGGCCTCTCTGTATAGGTAAATTAAATTCAGGTTGGGTGTTAGCTTCCGAATCATGTGCCCTGGATCATATTGGTGCCGAGTTTGTGAGGGAAGTTGAACCTGGAGAAGCCGTCTTAATTGATGACAATGGCCTTACATCGATTTACCAAAAACCAAAAGATGGGGTTTTTGGAAGATGCGTATTTGAACAAATATATTTTGCTAGGCCAGATTCATTATTGAATGGGCAGTTGGTTTATAGCAATAGGTTGGCCATGGGAGCGCAGTTGTCGAAAGAACACCCAGTTGAAGCAGATTTGGTAATAGGTGTTCCTGATTCGGCTACTGCCTCAGCTGTCGGATATTCACAGGAATCGGGTATCCCTTTTACAGAAGGCCTAGTGAAGAATCGCTATGTGGGTAGAACTTTTATATTGCCAGATCAGCGTCTTCGAGAACTTGGCGTTCGAAGGAAATTAAATTTACTTCCTCAGATCCTAGAAGGGAAAAAAGTAGTAGTTGTTGATGACAGCATAGTAAGGGGAACTACGACTCCACATGTTGTTAATCTTTTGAAAAAAGGTGGTGCAAAAGAGGTTCACGTTCGGATTTGCGCTCCCCCTATAGTTTCTCCTTGTCATTTTGGGGTAGATATGGCTACTAAAGCCGAGTTGATAGCAAGTACAAATTCGGTTGATGAAATCCGAGAGTTTATTGGGGCTGATTCACTTGGGTTTTTAAGTGAGGAAGGTTTGCTAAAAGCAGTATCTGGCGAGAGAAGCGAATATTGCATGGGATGTTTCACTGGCACATATCCAATACCGGTTCAATTAGAAATGGATAAATTAGTTCTAGAAACTTAAAAATAGGTGCTAACCATTGAGCGAATTGGGTGTTGAAAGCATCTCTCTGGGAATTTTAGCCTCTCATGGAGGAACCAATTTACAGGCCATTATCGATGCTTGTGAAACTGGCTCTATTGATGCACATGTAGCCGTCGTAGTGAGTAACAATTCAAAATCCTACTCTTTACAAAGGGCTAGAAGCTCTGGGATCCCGGCCTTTCATTTGAGTTCTCAAACTCATTCTAAAAAGAAAGATTTAGATTTAGCTATAGCGGGCATTTTGAAAAAATATAAGGTGGATTTAATAATATTGGCCGGTTATATGAAACGAATAGGGCCGATCGTCTTAAAAGCTTTTCATAATAGAGTAATAAACAGCCATCCAGCTTTACTCCCAAAATATGGAGGAAAAGGAATGTATGGAGATCGTGTGCACGAAGCGGTTGTGAAAGATAAATCAGAGGAAAGTGGGATCACGATACACTTAGTAGATGAAGAGTATGACAATGGAGCGATAATCAACCAGAAAATTGTAGCTGTTGATCCTTTTGGGGGAGTTGATTCTGTGAGAGATGAGATTCAGCGTCACGAACATATCTTCTGGATAGAAACTTTAAATAAGATTCAAAAGAAGGAGATTGATTTGGACAAGCTAGGTGTTTAAACCAATTAGATTGTCAATTAAGTCATACTAGGCTATGGACAAAAATATTACCTATGAATCGGCCGGTGTTAATTTACAATCATCGGAAAAAATCAAAAATAAGATAAAAGATTTAGCCAAGCAGACATATAACCCTAATGTAATTGGTGGTGTTGGCGGATTTGGCGCGATGTATAAAATTTCTGGTTATCGAGAGCCTATATTGGTTAGTAGTACAGATCCGGTAGGCACGAAATTAATGGTAGCTGGAATGATTGGAGACTATTCCCATATAGGTGAAGATTTAGTCAATGCCTGTATAAATGATCTCATTGTGGTGGGGGCTGAACCACTGTTTTTTCTTGATTACATAGCGACGTCCGAAATGATTCCAAGTGTGGTAGAAACAATTGTGGGTGGTATTTCCGAAGCATGTAAAAATGTAGGTTGTGCTCTTATTGGCGGAGAAACTTCCGAGATGCCCGGAGTTTTTAATGAATCCAATTTTGACATATCGGGGTTTGTTGTCGGTGCGGTAGAGGCTGACCAAATGCTTGATCCAATTAATACAAGCAAGGCAGGTGATCTTCTCATAGGATTACCATCAAATGGTCTCCATACAAATGGATATTCCTTAGTTCGTCATGTCTTCAACCTACCAAACGACTTGGACATCCTAGAAGAAAAAATAATTGAATCAGGAGAAACTCTTGGTCAGGCTCTTTTAAAACCGCACCCTTCATATTATGAAGATCTGAAAAAAGTTTTCCCCCTTTGTAAAGGTATCGCTCATATTACTGGAGGAGGGCTGTACGAGAATATGCCCAGGATTTTACCTAATGATATCCAGGCTGAATTTGATGCTTCTCTGTGGGATATGCCTTCCATATTTCACTTTATTGAGAAAACAGGTTCCATTGATGTTGATGAGATGTATAGAGTTTTTAATATGGGTTTGGGAATGGTTATTATCTGCACACCAGAAAACGCCTCTGAAATTTTAGAAAAGATTCCTTATTCAAACATAGTAGGTAAATTACAGGAAAGAGTTTCTGAGGAAAGAGTAAGCTTAAAAAACAAAAAATAATTACCAAGATTGGAACAACCGCATGAAAGCTTTATTGAGTGTCTATAACAAGGACAATATAGAACATATCGGAACTTCTCTCAGTGAGGCAGGATATGAAATTATAAGTACCGGAGGAACATATAAATCCTTAAAAAGAGCTGGTATTTCGGTTCGACAGGTATCGGAATTAACAGGGTTTCCTGAAATATTAGATGGTCGTGTTAAAACTTTGCATCCCAAAGTTCATGGAGGAATTCTAGGGAGGCGAGATATTCTTGAACATCAAGAGGAAATGGAATCGAATGATATATCTGCAATAGACATTGTGGTAGTTAATTTATATCCGTTTGTCGATACAGTTCAAAAAGATGAGGTTTCTTTAACTGAGGCGTTGGAAAATATAGATATTGGTGGTCCTACAATGATCAGATCAGCTGCCAAAAATTTTCCGCACGTTTTGGTTGTTGTGGATCCATTAGATTATGAATGGATTGCTGAAAAAATTGCCTCTGGCGAAAAAGTCTCCGAAGTTGAAAGAAAAAAATTGGCCCAAAAAGCTTTCCAGCATGTGGCGGTTTACGATACCGCAATATCAACTTGGTTGAATGAGGCTCCTCTAAAGTCGGCTGAGTTATCAATTGGGCTTGATAAAGTTGATACCCTTCGGTATGGGGAAAACCCTCATCAGGAGGCCGTAGTTTATAGAAACACTTTAGGTACAGGGGGAATAGTAGAAGCGGCACAATTACACGGGTTACCTATGTCCTATACAAATTATCTCGATGCAGATGCTGCATGGACAACCGCAACAAGTTTTGATCAGAATGCTTGTGTCGTTGTAAAACATACTAATCCTTGTGGCATTGCTTTGAATAATGAACAGTCACTGGCTTATGAATCAGCATTTCAAGGCGATTCAATTTCTGCATATGGTGGGATTGTTGGTTTTAACAATGTCGTAACGAAAAAGACAGCTGAAACAATGCGAGGGGTTTTGTTTGACATAATTGTAGCGCCAGGTTACGAATCGGATGCTCTGGAAATTTTGAAGAAACGAAAACGGACGCGGCTTCTCCAAGTAAACCCTGCGTCCGGATCATTGTCGAATTTAAAGGCATTGACAATTTCAGGTGGGATGCTAGTTCAAACAGCGGATGATATTAAAGAGGATCCGAATGATTGGAAAGTGGTTACAGATAGGTTACCCACAGAGCGAGAGCATGCAGACCTTGAGTTTGCATGGAACTGTTTAAGACATATTAAGTCTAATACAATTGTTTTAGCGAAAGACAACACTTTGGTAGGAATGGGAGCTGGACAACCCAACAGGGTTGTAAGTGTACATTTGGCATTGAGAATAGCAGGTGATAAATCAATTGGTGCTTCCCTAGCTTCCGACGCCTTTATGCCCTTTGCTGACAATGTGGAGTTAGCCGCGGAAGGAGGAGTCACGGCTATTATTCAGCCTGGTGGGTCAATTAGAGATGAAGAGGTCATTAAAGCTGCAAATGAACATTCGATCGCGATGATGTTTACAGGCATTAGGCATTTTAACCACTGACAAATTTTCTTGAGGAATATTTTGAGTGATTCGTCCAATTCTTTAGATATAGTTATCCCAGTCCTTAATGAGGAGCAAACATTAGAGAATAGTGTTGAAACTTTAATGTCTTTTTGCAAAAAAAATATTGGGGCCTATGATTGGGTTATTACAGTAGCTGATAATGGGTCAACTGATCAGACTCTTCAAATAGCGCAGTCCCTATCAAAAAAATATTTGAAAGTTCAATATGTTTGTTTGGAAGAAAGAGGTAGAGGTAGGGCATTGAAGAAAGCTTGGACCCAAAGCGAATCAAAAATATTAGCTTATATGGACGTGGATCTTTCAACAGACCTTAATTCTTTACCCGATTGCCTAGATGCGGTGAACGATTCAAAAGCTCAAATTGCTGTAGGATCTAGGTTAGTACCGGGCTCCGATGTGGTCGGCAGATCATTTAAAAGAGAATTTATTTCTCGCAGCTATAGCCTACTGTTCAGAATGATGTTTATGGTTTCGTTTAGGGATGCCCAATGTGGATTCAAAGTTGTGTCTAAAAAAGTAGTTGAAGAGGTTGTTCCTTTGGTAAAAAATGACAACTGGTTTTTTGACACAGAACTTTTAATATTGGCCGAAAAAAATGGATATCCTATTTTGGAAATTCCGGTGAGATGGGTGGATGATCCTTTATCTAAAGTTAATATAATTAAAACAGCATTAGAAGACATAAAAGGGCTTATTAGACTCAGATTTCGAGATGTGGGCAGATCTCGAAATATACTGGGGTCTCGTTAGTAGTCGGCTCCATTGCTATGCCAGTCTTACGAGAGTACAATTGTGGCCCCACTAATTCCGTGACTAATGGATACAGGTAAATTATAGGATCAAAACAGGGGAAAACCGATTTTCTTGCTGTGCCGTAGGCCTGCTTAATGACAACACCTCAATTTGATATAAGACCATCTCTAATAAAAGGCGATCCTGCTGATGCATACTTGCATTGGACGAAGGAAGTCATGCGTTTGGAATCCCTTAACCCTAAGGTGTTGATGGATTTTTCAGCCCCAAATTCCGGCGTTTTATGTGGAGTAGAAGAAGCAAAGGCTCTTCTTTTGAATGTTCTTCCCAAAGTGGAGCAGGACAACCAGACAAATAATGGAAATGATGTTGTTCAGGTATGGGCGATGGAAGAAGGGGAAAAATTTGAGGCTGGAGAGCCGGTATTACGGGTGATTTCAAAATATGCTTCCTTCGGGCTTTATGAAACCAGTATATTAGGAATGCTTTCTTCTTCTACAGGATGGGCCACAGCTGCTAATGACTGTGTTGAATCAGCTGGGGAGACAACTGTTATTGCTTATGGGGCCAGGCACATACATCCCAATGTGGCGCATATACTTGATTATGCCTCTGTAATAGGAGGATGCTCATCAGTCTCTACAATTCTGGGTTCTAAGCATGCGGGAAGAAACCCTATAGGGAATATGCCGCATAGTTTGCCTTTGTTATTTGGTGATACTGTTGCTGCAGCTCAGGCTTTTGACAAACATATTGGTATGGAAACTCAGCGAATAGTAGTAGTAGATACTTTTAAAGATGAGGCTGAAGAAGCTTTAAATGTGGCAGAAGCCCTTAGAGATCGTCTTAGAGGAATAAGATTGGATACCCCTTTTGAACGGGGAGGAGTTACTCCTATGCTGGTAAGGGAAATTCGGAATCGCCTTGACCATATGAATTTCAAACATGTGGAAATATATGTCAGCGGAGGGTTCAATCCTGAGAAAATCAGAGAGTTTAAAGAATCCGAAGCCCCAGTCAATGGATATTTAGTAGGTAGCTATATTTCGTCTGCTGTACCAAACGAATTTAGGGCCGACATTCTGGAAATAGAAGATAAACCAGTTGCAAAAAGGGGCCGGGTACCTGGCCGTCTTGATGGGAATCGACTAGATAGAATTCTCTGATCTTAAGAATTATTCGGGTTGAAAACAATCCGCAGAGAATCATCATATTTTGAAGGTGTTGCCCACTCTGCTATTCTCCACCCTACCACGGCTGCAATACCTTTGTTGGAAACTATTAGAGGAATTGAATCGCGGTCTTGACGTGGTATTTTTGAATCGACCATAAAATCTTGGAGTTTTTTAGAGTTGGTCATCCCCGAAGGCTGAAAAATATCCCCAGGGTTTCGGTAACGTACCCATAATGGTTCATTGCCTAGGTTTATGTTTAGTGATGTAGATATAATATTTTTATGAATGTTTGCATTATGTAAAAAATCAGGGTCATTTCCCAAAGATGCCGATATTTTCCAGCGATCAGTAAAAGTAGCTCCTGGAATTTTAATTAAGGTTTTTTCGTTCACATTTGTAATATTTGATTGATCATTAATTGATCGAGAAATCAAAAGCTCCTCATAGTTTTTCCTTACAATGATATTTCCAGGGAGGTTCAAGGATCTTCCTGTTGTTCCTTCTGCTATATCAAGCATTGCTTCAACATGTTTATAAGAAAGGTCTTGTTGGTTTCCGATAGCAGTTTGTGCAGCTTTTTGTAATACTCTCCATTTCAATGATGGATGTAGTTTGGTAAACCTATCTATTTTAATTTTGATGCCATCATCGATTATGTTTGCCAAAGAAGGCCACAATTGCTCTACTTGTGCCTGTATATAGTCGTAGTCCCGCTTTGCCGAATGACCTAACTTATCAATGGATCTAAGTATTCCAGAATTGTATTTTTCTAGAAATGGCAATAGTTCTAATCGGATTGAATTACGAGTGTATTCTGTGGAAGTGTTAGTCTGGTCTGAACGCCAAGGAATATTATTAGCGCTGCAGTATTTGAGTATTGTGCTTCTATTTAAAGAAAGCATTGGTCTAAAAATATCTATTCCCAGTGTGCCAATAATTTGATGCGACATTTCAGTCATGCCTTGAAGACCATTCAAACCGGACCCTCTAATAATATGCATCAATATCGTTTCTACTTGATCCTCAAAATTATGACCTAATACGAGGGCAGATTTATTATCCTTTTTATTAATATGGTTTGCGAAAAATTCGTATCTTGCTGATCTAGCCGCGGTTTCTAATGATATTCTGCGTTGTTTAGATAGCTTGATTACGTTTTTCTCTGAGACAAAAGTTGGTATACCTAGAGAATCAAAATAGGTTTGGACAAACCTTGCGTCAGATTTAGCGTCTTCACCTCTGATTTGGTGATTAAAGTGTAAGATCTCAATATCAAAATCCATTTCTTTTTGATTCGCAATTAGTGCGTGTGCCATTGCCATTGAGTCAGGCCCACCAGAGACAGCAATTGAAAGCCTTTTGCCCGTAACACTGTGGTTATTCGCAGCGGTTAGGATGGTTTTTTCAAGTGAGATGGGTTTCATTTGAATCTTAGTTAAAAAGGTTTAGTCAATCTATCTTGACTGTTTCATTCATAGATACAAGACGGTATGAGTCTTTCTCTATCTCAATAGATGAAATAGAACCTAAATTAATAGCTAGTTTGTCAAAATGATTGGAATGCATTCCCAGTACATTGCAAATTATGCCCTGAATTGGGAAGAGATGGGCAACTACAGCGATCAAGTCTTCATCATAATCATTGAATATTTCCAATATGGATTTCCAAGCTCTTGTGTGTACCTCTCCAAGAGTTTCGCCGCCAGGGGGTCGGGCTGTGGAATGATCGCGTCGCCATCTTGACATATATTCTGGATATTTATCATTCATTTCTGAAGCCTTAATACCTTCCATGTCTCCTGAATTCATTTCCTTTAACCCATCCACGTATATTGGGTTTAGATCAGTGAGTTTAGAAATGTATCCTGCAGTTTCCTTCGCCCTGTAGTAAGGACTTGAAAATAATAGATTTGGAAGAGGCTCCATGGAAGAAATTTTTTGTGCTGCGGCCTTAGCTTGCCGTCTTCCTAAATCAGTTAATGGTACGTCGCTGGTACCTAAAACCAACTGGGTTTTGTTGGCTATTGTTTCACCATGTCTAATTAATAATATTTTCATTGTTTGTATTATCAGGTTCGGAACCTTTAGATTCTTTTTCTGGGTCTCGCGTTATTAGTAGAGACTCAACCCTAAATCGATCCATTTCCACTACACGGAAGGTTAAATTCTCATATTCAAATTCCTGATTTAAAATTGGAATTTCTCCTATTTGATCTAAAACAAAACCAGCTATCGTTTCATATTCCCCTTCTGGAAGGGCTAAATCCATTTCATTATTAGCTTCTACTATGTCCATACTTCCTTCAATCTGGAAAACGTTAGGCATTATATTCTCAAATTCAGATTCAGGGGATTCACCTTCCTCGCCTACTCTCCCTACTATCAATTCTGTCAATCTTTTAAGGGTCACTAGACCGGCTAACCCGCCGTATTCATCTAAACAAATAGCCATTTGGTTACCTGTATGACGAAGCTCTTCGAAAAGCTCTGACGCCCATTTTGTCTCTGGAACAAAATAGGCATCCCGGGTGACATCTGTTACAGAATCGTTCCCTTTTATTCCTTTTGTTGATAGCACTCTTAGGACATCTTTCGTGGATATTATTCCCACTATATTTTCATTAGTGTCTTTGTATATGGGAAATCGCGTGTGGTAGTGTTCAGAATATATAGAAAGAAAATCGCTGAAGGATGTGCCACGTTCCATCACAACCATTTCAGTTCGAGGAGTCATTATTTCTCTGACTTGAGTATCTCCAAATCGGAATACATTTTCTAGCATTTCTGCTTCGCCTGGTTCAACGGTACCTTCTGCTTCACCGAGATCTATCATCGACAAAATTTCACCTTCTGTTACCCCGTCTTCCACTTCTTGTTCCTGCCCAAAAATAGATTGAGTTGTTCTTGATAGCCATTGCAAAAATAAGATTACAGGGTACAAGGATAGTTCGACTATCTTGAGTGGTCGTGCATACAGAAATGAAACTTTTTCAGACCTTTTGACGGCTAAGCTCTTGGGAATTATTTCCCCAAAAATCAATAATAGACCTGTTCCCACGATCGTGGCGGCCGCTACTGCGAGCGGTCCTTCCTTCAACCATTTGACGGCTAAAGCGGTAACAACAGCAGTAAAGGCTACATTTACCAAGTTGTTACCCAATAGGATTGTTGAAAGTAGTCTTTCAGTGTTGGCGACCATGTCATGAACACGCTTCGCACCTGGTATTTTGTTGTTCACCAGATAATTTAGCCGAGTCCTTTGGAGGGAAAGGAATGCTGCTTCTGAACTTGAAAAAAAAGCTGACAGAAGAAGAAATATTCCTATTAGTACTATGCTAACAGTAGTATCGTTTGACAACGACCACACCTCCCATACCTAGAAAACTTGGAAATCGTGGAGGTAATTATAGATTGATTGTGTCGATTGTGTTATTAATTTCTGACTGATTTAATTCCCATCCTTGCTGGATGGCTGTTTTGGATACCGAGAAACTGAAGCCTCTTCTTTGTAAGTATCCTTCCAATTTTTTATAAAATTCTTCCTTTTCTAAACCATTCATAGATCTGATTTTTTTCCTGACGCATACCAATGCGTTTTCAAGGTCATGAATTTCTGAAACTGCTTGTTCTGCAGTGTGTTCAGAAATCCCCTTTGAAAGTAATTCTTGCTTGATAGTTCTTTTACTTTTTGGTCGGGATTGCTGTCTACTATCTACCCACATCTGAGCAAAACGAGAATCGTCCAGTAACCCATCTCTGTACATTTGAGCAATCGATTTAGAAGTGACTTCAGACGAAAACGTTTTTAGTAATCTTTTTCGTAATTCCGATTCACTTCTAGGCCTGTAAGATATGAATCGTCGGGCAATGGTGTTTGCCTTTTCTGTTTCTTCATCGCTATCAAAAGCTCCGGCAAATTTTTTAGTTAGACTGTAATTTGAATTAGTCGAAGCTTTTGGGATTTTTATAATTTTCATGAATGCGAACGTATTTATATTGCTTTATTCACTTCTTCATCTGTTTCGATATCGTCTAAAGGCACTATTAGATCATCCATTGGTTCAGGATTTAGGGCGACCTTAACCATTTCGTTGATTTCATCAGTTAAAACAGGATTTTCTTTGAGGAATGTTTTAGCACTTTCTCTTCCGCGGCCTATTTGGATTTCCCCGAAAGAATAAAACGCTCCACTCTTCTTTACGATCGAATGCTCGACGGCCAAATCTAGCAGGTCACCTTCCATACTGATGCCTTCGTTAAACATGATGTCAAATTCAGCTGTTTTGAATGGAGCTGCGACTTTATTTTTTACAACCCTGGCGCGAACACGATTTCCTATAATGTCGCTTCCTTGTTTTAAAGATTCGATTTTTCGGAGGTCTATTCGAACAGAACTGTAAAATTTAAGGGCTCTTCCACCCGGTGTTGTTTCAGGACTTCCCCAGAATACGCCTACTTTTTCTCTAATTTGATTTATAAATATGACTGCGGTATTTGATTTACTTATTGAAGAAGTTAATTTACGAAGACCTTGCGACATTAAACGGGCCTGTAATCCAATATGAGAGTCTCCCATATCCCCTTCTAATTCAGCTTTGGGAACCATAGCTGCCACGCTATCGACAACTACTACATCTACGGCGCTGCTCCTGACAAGGTATTCACATATTTCGAGAGCTTGTTCAGCCGTATCTGGTTGGGAGACTAAAAGATTTTCAGTGTCCACCCCGCATCGGGCAGCATAGCTAGGGTCCAACGCATGCTCCGCATCAATGTAGGCGGCAGTTCCTCCATCTCTTTGTGCCGAAGCCATGACATGGTAGGTCAAGGTTGATTTACCAGAAGATTCTGCGCCGAAGATTTCAGTGACTCTTCCTTTAGGTATCCCGCCCATCCCAAGACCAGCGTCCAGGGAAGGTGAGCCTGTTGAAATGGAATCTACTCTGACATCTTGAGCGTCACCTAATTTCATTACGGCGCCTTTGCCAAAATGCTTATCTATTTGGCCGAGAGCAAGCTCAAGGGCTTTGGTTTTTTCTTTTTTGTCCATGAAAAACTCCTAGGAGGTTTTTGAAATATCAATATATTTGGTAACTACTCGAAGCCTAGCACAGGAATTTCACAAAGTAAATACATATGTTCTAAAAAAAATAACTAAATTAGAACATGGGTGTTTATTGAATTAGGAGATTAATTCTTGGAGAGTTTTTCCAATGGCACCGGGGCCTGGGATGACTGATACACCAGCATTGGAGAGAGCTTTCATCTTTTCTTCTGCCTTTCCTGCTGAACCTGTGATAATGGCACCGGCATGTCCCATACGTTTTCCAGGAGGCGCACTTTGACCAACGATTAAAGCTGCGATGGGTTTGGTAAAGTCGCTTTTTATATATTCAGCAGCCTCCTGCTCTTTGGTGCCTCCGATTTCTCCGATCATGACAACGTTGTCGGTTTCAGGATCATTTTGAAATTTTTCCAGCATATCGACAAATGTGACCCCAGAGACAGGGTCTCCTCCGATGCCTACGCAGGTTGATTGTCCAATATTAAGGTCTGTTAACTGGCCAACTGCCTCGTATGTTAAGGTTCCACTTCGGGAAACTACACCCGTTCTACCTGCCAAATGTATATGGCCAGGCATTATACCCATTTTAAAATTCTCGCCTGGAGAAATGATACCCGGGCAGTTTGGCCCTATGAGTGTGACGTCCTTATCTCTGATATATCTGACTACTTTTATCGTGTCTTGGACAGGTATGCCTTCAGTTATGCAGGCTATTACATCGATGCCAGCATCTACGGATTCCACAATTGCGTCGGCAGCAAAGGCTGGTGGAACAAATATTAAAGAAGCATTGGCGGATGTTTCGTCGACGGCCTGCTGAACCGTGTCGTAAACTGGGACAGTATCATTAAAAGATTGGCCTCCCTTGCCTGGAGTTACCCCTGCTACGAGGTTTGCTCCATACTCCGCTGACCGCTGAGCATGATAGCTGCCTTCTTTTCCTGTAATACCTTGTACTAGTAGCTTTGTTGATTTATCTACAAGAATACTCATGTAATTAGTCCCATCAATTGTTTCAAGTATGTATATTGTGAGCTGATAATTTAGGCTAGTTCTTTGATTTCGTTTGCGGCTTCCCCAAGGGTGTTAACTAGAATGACATCCAGATTGGATTGGGCAAGAATCTCCCTTCCTTCATCAGAATTTGTTCCCAGCATTCTTACAACCATAGGTCTGATTCTATCTGGTTGTTGTTCGGCGGCTAGCAAGAAGCCTCTTGCAGCTATGTCACAACGCAAGATTCCTCCAAATAGATTTACTAAAACTGCTTTCACGCTGTCATCAGATAGGACTAAATTGAGAGCTTTTGCGACTTTTTCTTCATCGGCCCCTCCGCCGATATCCAAGAAGTTAGAAGGTGAAGCCCCAGCAGAACTTGTTACATCCATTGTAGCCATGGCCAGCCCTGCACCATTTACTATACATCCTATGGTTCCATCTAACTTTACGTAATTTATATCTGATAAGCGAGCTTCCACTTCAAGGGGATCTTCTTGAGAAAGATCTGCCAATTCTTGTATGTCTTTGTGCCTAAAAACGGCATCGTCATCAATATCTAATTTTGCGTCGGCAGCTAAAACCTTTCCGTCTCTTGTAACTACTAAGGGGTTTATTTCCACCAAAGAGGCATCTGTTTCTATGAACGCTCTATACAAGTTTTGTACAAGGCTTGTCACGGCACGGATGTGTTCTTGTCCAAGATTGAGACCATAAGCTATTTTCCTACCTTGGAAAGGCTGTAGACCTAATACTGGGTCAATCGGGACTTGAATTATTTTTTCAGGTGTTGTTTCTGCCACTTCTTCTATATTCATGCCTCCTGCCTCACTTGCAATTACAACCACCCCTTTTGAAGCCCCGTCTATGACCATACCTAGATAGAGTTCTGTTTCTATATCGATACCCTCTTCTATAAGTACACTGTTAACAGGAACCCCTTCTGGACCAGTCTGAAAAGTAACTAAATTTGTTCCTAACATAGCCTCAGCTGCCTGTTGTGCAGCTCCAGGAGACTCCACAATTTTCACACCCCCGCCTTTTCCTCTTCCTCCAGCATGTACCTGTGCCTTAACTACTACAGTCCCATCCATATCAAATGCCGCCGCCGCTGCCTGACTTCCGGTTTTGGCCAATTGACCCTTAGGGGTAGGGACCCCGTATTTTCGGAGTATCTCTTTTGCTTGATATTCATGGAGTTTCATTCTTATCTTTCCTAATTAACACTCACTAAATTGGAGTAAACAAAGTGGCGGAGGGTGTGGGATTCGAACCCACGATACCCGTTAGGATATGCCAGTTTTCAAGACTGGTGCATTCGTCCACTCTGCCAACCCTCCCTTTATAAAAAATGACTTAGGTATTTTAGTGCCCAGTGGAAGTTATCAGCAACTTGACTAAGACATTCAACCTACAAATGATACCAATGGATTTGGCCTAGACTACACTAAAGGCCAAGGTATGTTCACATTGGGATCAAGAATAGGCATTATAGGAGTTTCAATAATTTCAGCCAATCTATCTTGCAATGCCTGTATTTCTTCTGGGTTAATTAATGGTTCTAGAATTTCGCTTTTTTGGGTGAAGGTGTTAGATAAATTCACCATGTCATTCACAAGATCTTCGGGTATTTCTCGGCCGCAGTATTCCAACATTACTGTTCGCATCTTGAAGGAAGAATGGAAGGTTAGGCCATGGTCGATAGACCATATGTTATCTGTGGCGTCCAACAAGCAATGTCCGGCTTTTCTATCCGCATTATTTACTAACAAATCAAAGACTGCCAGTGGAAAGAGGTCGTCTGAGCTGGTGTCCCTCATATCGAAATATGTAATACGGGGATCACAATCTAGGTAAAGTTGCATTGAGCCGACACCATATGGCCCATCTCTTACTACAGTCAAAGGAATATTAGGCCATTTCAAAAGTTTACTTATTTCGTATGCGGCTTGTTCTCTCTTATACAGGGTACCTGAAGGGAAATCACGTAATGGTTTCTCACCGTCTCGCGGTTTATAAATAGCTCTCACACATTGATTTTCTCCAGCTTTGATCCAAAGTAAGAAAGTGTAATTTGAACCCCAGGGCATCGTATGCCCTCCAATAACGTCACCATTTTCTAAGTGAAATAAGGCCTCGGATGGGTCTAAATCGAGTACTTTTTCTTCGGGAAGAGGAAATTGTTTTCTAGGGTCATTCAGATCTTGAGATTGCATTGGTTTTAAACCTAGAAGTCAGTCTTAGAGTTCACCTGGATATACTCTTGCATGGCCATTTCTTCGGACACAGTAGTGGCCATCAGGATTAATTGGCTTTTCACACAAAGGACATATGGGTCTTCCAGAAGCAACTATTTCGAGACCATCTTTGGCAAAATCACTAATCATAGATCGTGTTAGCCAGAGCCTTACTGTAGGTTCCTCTGAATCATCTTCCGGATCATGAGCGTCGATTATAAACATATTTGTCTCAGGATTGTGTCCGAAGGCGAGTCGTCCCGCTTTGAAGTCCAAATTTGTTAAACCGGCGGCTTCTAATTCAAGAGGGGGCTCGGCGACACCCTCATTGTTGTCCGGAGTCTCTTTAGCCAACTGGAGCATAGCAACAGATAATTCTGCCAATTGCTCCTTTTCCAACCAAATTGCGGCAGTGCTGCTGGCACTGTCAACGTTTATTCGAAAAGTTCGCATACCTGGGTCCCCAAAAGTTTCAGGGACAAATTTTGTTACTTGAGTGAACTCATTAATAGGCCCAGCCATTAAAACTCCGAAAACCTTACCAAATTGCTGTTATATATTTGTTAATAAAATTAAATCCAATAAGAATGTTAGGTCTTTTCAGGGGTTTGTAGCAACAGGCCATTTCAATTTTAAAGTTTTCTTTATCAAACAGGGGTGTCTTGTGTGTTACAATTTCCACCTGCGTTGCCGGATGGCGCGCATTTTTATTTGGCCGAAAATTATCAACTAGGAGAAAAACTTGGCATACGTAACCCTTCGCGAAGGCGAAGAGGATGAAGTACTTCTTAAACGGTTCCAGACCCAAATGCAGAGGTCGGGAATCCTGCGAGAGCTAAGGAACAGAAGGTTCTTCCGTTCAAAGGGAGAGCAGGCACGCCTAGATAAGCAGCGAAGTATTCGCAGGCTTCGAAGGCGCCGAACCAGACGTTAATAATTTTTAGCTGCGCATTAAAAAATTACTAAATAGATTGCTTGTTTTCAGTCTATAGTAGGTGCGTCAAATGGGTATTCTTTATGTTGTCTCAGATAGCGCTGGAGCAGGGAAAACTGCTCTGTGTGCTTCTTTGGCCTCGGCGCTGAATGATATTGGACATAAAGTCACTGTATCAAAACCAATTTTTTCAGACGATGAAAGCTCGGATCATAATAATTACGCCATAGTTTTAGATTCCTTTCTAAATAGTTCTTCCAATGAATCTATGGAATTAAATGACGATGCTATTGCAAAAATTAAAGTGATGGAGAATGGAGTGGATACTCTTATATTAGAGGCCTCCAACAGATTATCGGCAACCCAGCATATTGAACTGATTAAATCCATCGATGCAAAAGTAATATATGTGGGTAAATACAACGGCGTAGTTGATGCGATTCCATTTATCACTGCCTTCGGTGAAAATTTGATAGGCGCGGTGCTGAATTTCTTGACGATGTATAAAAGAACTGAGGCTTGTGAGGTGGTAATTCCTAAATTGGAGGAATCGGGTATTACAGTTTTGGGATTAATACCAGAGGACAGGACTCTGTTGAGCTTAACCGTTAAACAGATTTGCGAAAATTTAGAAGGCACTTTTTTTGCAGGCGAAGAATATGGAGAGGATTTAGTTGAAGGGTATATGGTCGGTGGTTTTGGCATGGATCCAGGTGAGTATATTTTTAGTAAGCAAGACAAAAAAGCAGTTGTGGTTCGTGGAGATCGTCCCGATGTTCAAATGTCCGCGTTGGGCACGGACATGGAATGTTTCATAATGACTGGCGGTCTTGAACCAATTGAATATGTTAAATATGAAGCCCAAGAAGAGGAAGTTTCCATCATCATTGTCAACTCAGACACATTAGATACGATGGACAAAATTGGAACACTGCAGGAACATGCTCAATTTGATCACAAAGAAAAACTTTTCAAGTTTAAAGATCTGATTTCCCGACATGTTAACGTTGAAGGATTAAAGGCAGCCCTCTAGGCAATTTTTAGCTTCAAAGACCTTCTGCATATGCTGCGTGGAAAGTGTCCACTCCTCCTCTGAATTCACTACCATTTTTAGTTATAGCAACTGGGCTGGCGAACTTTGCAAATCCGGTCTGGGTGAAACCTTCACCTAAAACCCTGACGCTATGGCCTTTGGATTCTAAACCTGCAACAACCGTTGGGTCTAATTCTGGTCCGACATCAGTAGTCGGGGAGCTACAATCTACCCTTGGCGCATCGATCGCAGCTTGAGGATTCATACTGAAGTCGACCATTTTAACTATTAATGATGTGACACAGTTTGTTATTCGTCTCCCACCTGAGGCTCCGACGGCAATTTCCACGCCATCTTTCCCTAAAACAAGAGCAGGAGTCATGTTGTTTAATGGATATTTTCCTGGAGCTATTGAATTGACACGGTTTGGGGTGGGGTCATACCACATCATTCCATTGTTCATAACAATGCCTGTTCCTTTGGGAATGATTCCCGATCCAAATCCTGACATAATCGTGTTTGTAATCGAGACGGCGTTGCCTTCACCATCAATGACTGCGAGGTGAGTCGTTCCATTGTCAGGTCGAGGTTTGCTGCTTTCAAGTACGAATTTTGGTTCTCTACCTTCTTCAATCCAAGGATTTCCTGGAAGGAAAGATTCGGGCACTTGTTCTTTTATTTCTTTTTGTCTTTTTCTAGTGTAATCATCTGACACTAAGCCATTCCATGGCACGTCAGCGAATTCGGGATCAGCCACATACTCAAACCTATCAGCATATGCCATTCTCGCTGCACTTATGTAAAGATGAAGCATATCTACAGTATTGTGGCCTGCCCCCGTAATGTCGAAGCCATCAAGAATTTTCAATGTCATGGCACTGGTAATACCGGCGCAAGCGAAACGTGGTACTCTCACAGTTTTGCCATGATAGTTGAATTCAAGTCCACGATCCCAATAGAAAGGTTTGTATTGATCAAAATCTTCCATCGTCAGAAAGCCGCCATTGTTTTGTATATCGGCGACCAGAGTTTCAGTTAGCTCTCCTCTATAAAATCCATCTATGCCATCTTTTGCGATGGCTTCCAACGCGTTTGCTAGGTTCGGTTGCTTTAAAACATAAGGACCGTCAATTCCACCATAAGGAAGAGTGCCATTTGGCATAAAAGTGTTTCCTAATTCAGAATATCTTAGAAGCATGCTTGAAAGACTTCCAAATTTATACAAAGTAAACCATTCAGGGTGGAAGCCATTACGTGCTATAGCAATAGCAGGCGCAACAACTTCAGCGAGAGGTAATTTTCCAAATCGAGAATGCGCTTCAAGTAAGCCAGCAACACATCCAGGAACTGCAATCGATTTATATCCATGAATATTTTCATCATTTTTGACCCCTGCCCATCCAAAACTTCCCACAGATGCTTCTCCAGTAAGTTCGTATAAGTCAGGTTTACCCGAAAGCGGACCTTTCATTGGGAATCCGATTACTCCGCCTTCATTACCTACCTGGAAGGTCATGTATCCGCCTCCACCTATTCCACTTGATTCAGGTTCTACTACCCCAACGGCGAGACATGCAGCAACTCCTGCGTCAACAGCGTTTCCTCCCATTTTAAGCATTTCTAGTCCTGCCTCGGTCGATAAACGGTCTTTCGTAGCCACCATACCGTTGCCCGAATGGGCCTCACTTTTGGTAAAACTGGCATTCGAGGCTAAGCTGCTGACCATACATATTCTCCTGACATTAAATATAGTTACCTTATCTATGATAGGCGTCATCATACATTAGAATTTGATGCTTAGGTTGAAGCAGCAGAAATTTATTCTTTTGGGTCGCTTTCCAGACGATATTTCCAGACATCTTTGAATAAATAAGTGGAGGCTATAAGGCAGACAAATATTAAGGCCGATCCAAACAATGTTGATAATTGAGGGCCTGCTATGTTTGCTATGGAACCGGCGAGCAGGCTTCCCACAGGAACCAACCCCCAAGCCATCATATATATACCAGTAACACGCCCTCTCAATTTGTCAGGAAGAATTCCTTGAACTGTAGCTCCAGAGATGGAGAAATAAGACATCATAGAACCAGACAATAGCATCACTAAAACCATAGCAACGTGGTAGGTATTATTTATGGCTAGTGCTGCCATTAAAGCTCCTAAAACGCCAAGCATTACAAAAAGCACCTTTCCTGGGCGTGTGATTTGAGTGAACGAAGCAAGTATTATTGTGCCTATCAACGACCCCAGGCCGGCGGCTGAAAGAAGTAGACCTAACCCTTCGGGCCCTACCTTGAAAACTTCAGCGGCATAAACAGGCATGAGACCGTGGACAAACGGCATGATCAAAATAACCATTATTACGGTCATACAAGTCAACCCAATTATGGTTTTTTGGTTAAATACGTACCCGATTCCAGACTTTAAATCCTGTAGTAATTGTTCGGCTGATCTGTCGGAATTATCAACGGAAGAGTCTTTATCGAGTCGAATCATCATAATAGTGAGAGCTGCTGTAAACATAAGAATCGCTTCAACGATAAACAATAGTCCGGGCCCAAAAATAGCCAGAGCGAAACCTCCAGCTGCCGGCACTATTAATCGCATCACACTGAAAGCCATCGAGTTTAATGCAAAAGCATTTATTAGGTTTCTCTTCGGAACAATGACTGCCAGTAGCGACATCCTGGCTGGATCATTTATTACCCATGAAATTCCCATTAGGAAAACGAATATAAATAAGTTCCAAATGTTAGCATTTCCAGTGGCTATGACGGCCGAGTATCCAACCATTAAAACTGCCTGATAGGCATATATAATAAAAAGTAGAATTTTTTTGTCGTATTTATCGCTTATAAGGCCTCCAAAAGGAGCTCCTATCAAAACGGGTAATGCATCCAATCCCAGGGCAATACTGGTTAGTAAAGGAGACCCCGTGATTTCATATGCCAGCCATCCAACAACGACTTGTTGAAGCCAAAATCCACTGCTGAAGATGGCGGTAGTAAGCCATAGGAATCGGTAATTACGAGAGTGAAAAGCATCGAAGGTGTGCAGCCTTCCATGAATTGCCCTAGGTTTTGGGATTTTATTACGAAGTTTTTCCGAACGTGTTGGATTGGAAGGAAGATCCGAATCAATTGGTGAATTTATGGATGTAAGAGCGGCATGGTTGGATGAATTTGTTTCATCTTGTTCACCTATGACGGGCCCAGTGATTAGTCCAGACTCGGTCTTATTCAACTATATTATCTTTTACCTCACCGCTACTAATTTGTACGTAGAAAGGGATACAAAAAATGTGACTTTATAAGTCTAATTTTTCATGAAATAAAAAACAAGTATTTTTATTATTTTATTTCGATAGAGAAATTATTATTCCTGTTTTTTAGGGCAATAGATGAATAGCCATTCCAAAAGAGTTTCATGCAGCCTATCCCTAAATCAAAATCTCTGTACCGTCCACATATTTTTGCTGATGAAATTTAGTGCCTGGTCGAACGAGATTTAACCTGTTAATCACTGGTTTCAGAGATTCAGGATTTGAATCATCTTTTGTTCTAGGGGGCATCCAGTCATCATGATGCCCGAGAATTACCTCCCTAGGTTTTAACATACTTGCCATGAAACCTATGTAGTCTGTTAGCGAGCCTTGAATAGGTTCGCCGTCAATGTTTGGTCTGCCGGCCATGGCTAGTATGGCAGCATCCGCTCTTAGGTCTGAGATTACTCCTGTCCAGCACCCAGAGGTGTCTTGAAAAAATATAGATCCCTGTGGTGTGTCAAACAGATAACATAGAGCACCACCAATTTCACTAGAGCCTAGAGTGTTTTGTCGATGTCTTTCAATTTCTTGAATCAGATTCGGGTTTGTTTCTTCTGGCAATTGATCTGGGACCCGACAACCCCATCTCTCGTCTTCTGTCAGGTTTAAATGCCCTGTTTGGATAGAATCGGTTTGTGGCTGGAAGGTGTTAGGTATCCAAATACAAGAATGTAGACTCGGGAAAACACGGACAGTCACATCCTCGTTTAAACGATACCTTTCACCACCTTGAGCTCTTCGAAGTTGCTTTTCGGGAACACCTGCATCTATCAAGATTCTCACACTTTCATTTGAACCAATGACTTGAGCCCCTGTATTTTTGGCTATTACATCAGCTCCACCGATGTGATCGAAATGGCTATGCCCAATGAAAATAAAGTCAGCTTCTTTTATTTCAGAAGCGGTAATGCCTACTGTTGGAGCCGTGGAAACTTTATCGATGTAGGTATCCAGCATGATTGTCAGATCGTCGATACACAACCGAAAAGTGGCACATCCAAGCCAGTCTAATTTAATCGACATATTGTTTTTCTCCAGTGAACAAAATTTGCTAGGGCGGCATGACCGAATATGCTAAAATTGCTTTGTTTTTATGACCCCATTATTACAGAATTTCCGTGGGTGGTCTTGTGACTGAATCATATGTGACTAATTGGACAGCGGTAATGATCGTTGGTTTTGTGGGAGCTCTTGCAGTTCTTTTGATGTTTGTTGCATCGAAGCTGTTAGCTCCTAAAAGGCACTCAATTTTGAAAAACACGCCATATGAATGTGGAATACCAGCGTCTCCATATCAATGGTCTCAAATTCAAATTCGCTACTATGTTTTTGCGATATTGTTTGTCATATTTGATGTGGAGGCGGTTTTTTTGTTTCCATGGGCACTCGTATTTTTGTCTGCACCCCCAGCAGTCTTTTATGAAATGTTAATTTTTATTGCTATTCTTTTATTTGGGTTGGCCTATGCTTGGAGGAAGGGGGTCTTGCAATGGAGATAGATGAAAATCCCCCTAATATTCATATTCCAAGGTTGGAAGGGTTTGCTGGAGTTGAGAAACCTCTTGGTGGCGGTTACGAACCAGGGAAAGGAAATAATCCAGCTGACAGTGTTTTCAATAGGGTTTTACCTAATGCATTAACTGCAAAATCAGACGAATTGTTTGCCTTGGCAAGAAAATCTTCACTTTGGACTTTGTCTTTTGGGTTAGCGTGCTGTGCTATTGAAATGATCAGTGCACATGCATCCCACCATGATTTGGATCGATTTGGTGTGGTTACATGGCCTTCTCCTCGCCAGGCTGATGTGATGATTGTTGCAGGTACAGTGGTAAAAAAGATGGCGGATCCAATAAAGCTTTTATATGAACAAATGCCTGATCCTAAATGGGTTATTGCTATGGGCAGCTGTGCAACCAATGGAGGACCATATTACAAATCCTATTCAGTGGTAATGGGTGTGGATCATTTAATACCAGTTGATGTTTATGTTCCAGGTTGTCCCCCAAGACCCGAGGCGCTCATCTACGGAGTTATGCAATTGCAGGAAAAAATCAAAAATGACGCTAACCGATCATTTGATAAGGGCCCATCACACCATAATGACAAGGCGCAGTAACATTTCTTCAAAAAGTGAAGCCGAAACATCACCAACCGTAGAACCTCTAGACCAAAAAGGGTCTGACCTTCTAAAAAACTTGAAGTTAACTTTCGCTGAGTATTCTGAAACAGAGGTTTCTGTTTCTTTAGACATGGTTGTTTTACGAGTTGAACCAGAAAGACTGGTAGATGTATGTGAACTTCTTAAAAGCAACGAAAAATTTTTATTTAATTATTTGTCTTGCATCACTGTGGTTGATTACGAAGAACAAGAGGAATTATTTGAGATTGTTTACCACCTGGTGTCCATTGATTATCACCATAAATTAACGATGAAAGTATCACTACCTTCAAATAGTCCTGTAGTGCCTTCTATTTTCAAAATATGGAAATCAGCAGACTGGTTTGAGAGAGAAGCTCATGATTTGTTTGGTATTCAGTTTAAAGGCAGAGAAAACTTACCCCCTCTACTGTTATATGAAGGGTTTGAGGGTTATCCGGGAAGAAAAAGCTTTCCATTCCATGACTATGAGGAATGGTGACACCAGGTAAAAGTCTTATGCAGGTACATCAACAGACTAGTGAACATTCGGATGCAATAGATCTTATGGTCAACATGGGGCCTCAGCATCCCAGTACTCATGGCGTCTTCCGACTTGTCATATGGGTTGATGGTGAGCGTATTGTTAGGGTGGAGCCTCATATTGGCTACCTGCATCGCGGGTCAGAAAAGATATGTGAGAGTGAGCAATATAACCAGATTGTGACGCTTTTTGATCGCCTGGACTATGTTGGAAATCTGAACAATGAACTGGCATTTTGTCTAGCTGTGGAAAAACTCACAGAAACTGTCGTGCCCGAGAGGGCTGAATATATAAGGGTCATACTCTGCGAGTTAAATAGAATAGCGAGTCATATGCTTTTCTATGGGGTATATGGTTTGGATGCTGGTGCGACTACCCCGATGCTATACGGTTTTCGTGAAAGGGAAAGGGTTCAAGAACTTTTTGAAAGTGTAACTGGTGCAAGGATGATGCACAATTACATTCGGATTGGGGGAGTGAAAGAGGATGTTCCAGCTGATTTTGAAAAAAATGTACGAAAACTGTTAGACGATTTGAAACAAGGCGTTGAAGAATGTGACAGTTTGTTATCCCAAAACGAGATGTTTCTTGCACGGACAAAAGGGGTTGGGGTCATCAGTGGTGACGAAGCTTTAGATTATGGAGTGACTGGACCAGCGCTTCGTGCTTCAGGTGTCGTAGAAGACGTGAGGGTTACAGATCCATACTCTATTTATGAGCGGTTCGATTTTGGAATCCCAGTTGGTAGTATGGGAGATTGTTGGGACAGATATTTTGTTCGTGTTGAAGAAATGAGAGAGTCGATCAAAATAATAGAACAAGCTCTTTCCGAACTGCCAAAAGGTGAGATTTCTGCGAAAGTTAGAAGAATAGTCAGACCTCCGGCCGGAGATGTATTCATTCGCACGGAATCCCCACGAGGTGACCTGGGGGTTTATATAGTCAGTGATGGGTCAGATAAGCCCTATAGAGTTAAGGTAAGACCTCCCTCTTTTGCTAATTTACAAGCCTTGGAATATATGTTGAAAGATACATATATTGCAGATGCTGTATTGGTGCTAGGGTCCATCGATATCATAATGGGAGAGGTGGATCGATGATTTTGGCAGATATCATATATTTGTTTCTAAAAGCATCTTTACTTCTAAGTTTTATTCTTGTTGTAGTCCTTGTGTTAACTTTAGCTGAACGAAAAGCTTTGGCACGAATACAGCAAAGGAAAGGGCCAAACAGAGTAGGATTTAAAGGCTTTCTTCAGCCGTTTGCAGATGCCCTTAAATTGCTGACCAAAGAGGACATTCTTCCATCATCTGCGAATAAACGCATCTTTTGGATTGCTCCACTAGCCGTGTTCCTTCCCGGATTTTTAATTTGGGTGACAATCCCAATGGCACAGGAAGTTGTATTGTCTAACCTAGATATGGGCTTGTTTTATATAACAGCTATTTCAGTCCTATCGGTTATGGGATTGCTGATGGCTGGTTGGGGGTCTGCTAATAAATGGGCGATGATAGGAGGCTTGAGAGCGGCTGGGCAACTTATAAGCTATGAGATCCCATTCATAATGGCAATTTTATCGATAGCAATATTGGCCCAGTCATTTAACCTCAAGGAGATAGTTGATGATCAAGGGACCTGGCCTTTTGCTCTGAAACAGCCTTTAGGATTGTTTATATTTTTAACAGCAGGCTTGGCAGAATTAGGCAGAACACCTTTCGATATTCACCATGCAGAGTCTGAGGTAGTTGGGGGCCCATTTGTCGAATACAGTGGAGCTCATTGGTCAGTGTTTTATCTTGCTGAATACATGAACACATTTACGGTAGCTGTTTTAACGGTCATTTTATTTTTGGGAGGATGGCAGTCGCCGGCAATGCCGTTTACGGGTACTCTGCAAATGATTGTTTCATTGATTTGGTTTCTATCGAAAACTACCCTGGTAATATGGTTAATATTTTGGATCCGTGGTACCTATCCGAGGTTGAGAATAGACCAGCTGATGTCATTTGGTTGGAAGATACTAGTGCCAGCCTCGTTCATCAACATTTTTCTAACTGCATCTGTACTTTACTACGGTCTCGGTGAATGGGTCATAACGATAATATCTTTGCTTTTAATATTGGCTACTTTTTACTTCATCAGAAGAGGATCTTTGTCTAAAACTAAACAGGATACCGTGAGGGTTATTCGGGCTGATGACATAAGAGCTCAGCTTTCAAGTGGAGCTGAAGGTTAGATGAAAATACAAGCTCCTATGATTGGGTTCATAAATGGTCTTTTGGTTACCATAAAAACCACTCTGAGAAGGCCGGTGACAGCTGAATATCCTTCTGTTGAGAAACGTTTAGCTCTTTCCGATAGATACATGGGGTTTCCGGCATTGACTTGGGATTACGATGTAAAAGAGCCATATTGTACGGGTTGTATGGTATGCGTCCGCGAGTGTCCTACGCAGTGCATGTCTGCTCAAATGAAGGATAACCCCAAACATGAAGAAAACTTGAGTAGAAGACGTAAAATAATTGATAGCTTCGAAATAAATTTAGGGAGATGTATTCTTTGCGGCATATGTGTTGACGTATGTAATTTTGATGCTATCGAAATGTCCCATGAATATGAATTGAGCAAATATCAAAGAAATGCAAACAGGGTTAATTTGAATCAATTGTTGGACATGGGCAGCTCATTCCAGAATAAAATTGGGTGGAAACCCAAACAACCACAAAAAAATAGTGGTGTGCCACAACCTCCCAAAGCGTCTGAGGAATCTTCCTAATGAGTGTTTTCTTTTTTGCAATTGCCGCATTTATTGTTATAGCTGGCGGTATCGGGGTAGTGGCAGCAAGAAATATTGTTTATGCTGCCTTGTCATTGTTGGCGGTGATGGTGGGAACCGCCGGCATATTTTTGATAGGACTTGCCGAATTCTTAGCGTTAGTACAGCTTTTAATATACGGAGGAGCTGTAGTTATTGTGATCCTTTTTGCTCTCATGTTGACGAGGATTCAAGATTTCGAATTTTTGTCGGCTAATAAACATTGGCCATTAGCGTTGATTGTGTCTATATCTTTCTTGGTTTTATTTCTCATTTCCATTTTGGTGAATAAAAGAACAATTACTGAAATGAGTGGCGTCGATATTTCTGAGCTCGGACTCACTCTTTTTGCCGATTGGGCTATTCCATTTGAACTCGCCTCGTTGGTGTTACTTATTGCTCTCATAGGAGCGGTTGTCGTAGTACGCAGGGATAATGAGGAAAACAGGTAATGGAACTTATTTACTTTCAACTGTTAGCGGCTATTCTTTTTTGTATCGGAATATATGGCGTGTTGGCTAGAAAAAGCGCTGTCCTAATATTGATGTCAATAGAGTTAATGCTCAACGCTGTTAATATTAACTTGATTGGATATGCAGCTTTTTCAAGCCTAGGAGCGGCTCATAAAAATCTAGGACAAGTTTTGGTGATATTTATTATTACTATAGCCGCAGCAGAACTTGCATTGGCTATGGCTATTATTTTGCGGCTTTACAGAAATAAAAATAACGTCAACGTCGACGAATTAGATATCTTAAAAGGCTAGTATCGGAACTATGATATTGAGTGCTGAATATGCATGGGTGATACCTGGGTCCGCAGTTATAGCTTTTTGTTTAACTAGTTTATTTGGAAAAGCTCTTCCCTTTAAGGGAATCTTTTTACCAATAATTGCAGCTTTACTCGGATTTATTCTTTTTTGTTTCATATTCATTGATTTCATGTTGGCAGACGTTAGTGTGACAACAGCAAGCATAGATTGGATGGTTGTTGGAGATTGGTCCCTAACATGGGGATTTTCAGTCGATGAAATTTCTATTGTAATGTTGGGATTGGTAACCTTCATCTCTTTAGTTGTTCAAGTGTATTCAATAGGGTATATGTCTGGAGATCCTAGACTCTCTTGGTATTTTGCCGTCCATGCCTTGTTTGCAGGAGCAATGCTGGCTTTGGTTCTGGCTGATAATTTGCTGTTTCTCTACTTCTGTTGGGAGCTAGTAGGATTGGGGTCTTACCTGTTGATAGGGTTTTGGTTTGAGAAAAAGGCCGCATCCGAGGCGGCCAAAAAAGCCTTCATCACAACAAGGTTAGGGGATGTTGGTCTTCTTATCGGTATCATTTTACTGTTTAAGGCAACTGGTACATTTCATATCCCCTCCATAATCCATGCAGCTCAAAATGGAGCCATTTCTGAATCTACTTTAATGTGGTCATCTCTAATGATATTCCTTGGCGCTATGGGGAAATCTGCCCAATTTCCCTTTCATGTTTGGCTTCCTGATGCAATGGAAGGGCCGACACCTGTATCTGCACTAATTCACGCGGCTACAATGGTGGTAGCAGGTGTTTATCTGATTGCTAGGATGCTGCCACTATTGGAGATTGTTCCCGGATTTTTGACAATTGTTGCTCTAGTCGGTCTGTTTACGTTTTTGTTTGCTGGGATCATAGCCTTAGTGATGACCGATATAAAGAAGGTTTTGGCTTATTCCACAATTAGCCATCTAGGATTAATGATTTTAACTCTTGGCGCAGGTGGACTTGCCGCTGCAATGTTTCACTTGGTTGTACATGGGTTTTCGAAGGCGCTTTTGTTCCTCGGCGCAGGTAGTGTAATGCATGGAATGAATGGTGAAACCGATTGTTGGAAGATGGGAGGGTTAAGAAGAAAAATGTCTGTGACATCGGTTACCTTTTTAATTGGTTGTCTGTCTTTGGCAGGGATAATTCCTTTGAGCGGTTTTTTTAGTAAAGATGAAATGTTGATCGCGATCAATGATGGTTTAGGGCCCATTTTTCTTTTCGCCACTTTGGCTGGTGTTTTTTTAAGCTCCCTATACATGATTCGGTTGTATTGCTTGATTTTTATGGGCCGCTCTAGAAGTGATGAAGCTAATAATTCCCACGAATCTCCTTCTGTCATGACATTTCCACTTCTAGTGCTGTCGCTGTTTGGTCTTTTATTAGGACTTCTTGCACTTCCGCTGCCTTTAGGGAATTTTGAAGGATTTGGAAATTTTATTGATTCGCATCATCATTTTCACGTTTCACCTTGGATAACACCACTTTCTCTTGGAGTGGCTTTGGCTGGTCTGATAATTGGGTTCATGTGTTATGGATATTCTAAAATTTCCCACGAATTAGCTGCTATGAAATTCGGGTATTTATACACATTAGTTCTTTCGAAATTTTATATAGACGAATTTTATCAATGGATAATAGACAAAATGGTTTTATCAACTGCTCGATTTGTTTCTATATTTGATCGGGTTGTTGTTAATGATACTGGGGTTGATGGTATCGGAGTTTCTGTCGTTCTTTCGGCGTTTAAAGCAAGGCTTACACAGACTGGGAAACTGTACAATTACGGAACCGCTATGGGTGTTGGTATATTGTTCATGGCCGTTATGTGGATATTGGTTAGCAGTTAATGGAATTTCTCAGTTTTTCTAACCCAACAACGCTGGTTGCCTTACCAATCCTTGGTTGCCTGATACTGCTTTTTGTTCCAGGCCAAAGACCTGATCTTGTTCGTTGGATATCTATTATTTTCGCTACTGTTGTTTTAGGTATATCGATTTATTTCTTTATATTCTTTGATCACAGTGAAGGTGGAAAACAATTCGTATACGAATATGAGTGGCTGTCGTTAGCTGGACCATGGGTAGATTCTCAAAGGGCTATATCTATGTCTGTTGGAATAGATGGTATTGCAGCCACTATGGTTCTGTTAACAGGGATCGTAATGTTTACGGGAACTCTCGTCTCTTGGAACATCAATGTAAATAACAAGGATTTCTTTATCTTGTACTTTTTGCTGTTGTCAGGAGTATTTGGTGTTTTTATTGCCTATGATCTTTTCTTTTTCTTTTTCTTCTATGAATTGTCCGTTTTACCGATGTATCTACTTATAGCCAAATGGGGAAGTAGCAGTAAGTTCTCCTCTTTTGAGAGAACGAAAGAATACAGCGCTATGAAGCTCACATTAGTGCTCGTAGCCGGAAGTGTTCTCATTTGGGTTGCTATCATCGCCATGTTCGTTCAGTCTGGAGTTGGTAGCTTTCATATAGAAGAAATTCAGGCAGTGATGCCTGATAAGTTTTCTGTAGAGTTTCAAAGTTCCGTCTTTTTAATCCTTATGATCGGATTTGGAATACTCGCGGGATTATGGCCTTTTCACACTTGGTCACCTGATGGGCATGTTGCTGCACCTACGGCCGTAAGTATGGTTCACGCCGGAGTGCTGATGAAGCTGGGTGCGTTCGGTATTATTAGAGTCGGTATGACCCTTCTACCAGAAGGGGCTCAAATCTGGATGCCTCTTTTGATAGGGCTTGGGGCGGTTAATGTGATCTATGGAGCCCTTTCCGCCATGGGGCAGACCGATTTGAAGTATGTGATTGGATATTCCTCAGTAAGCCACATGGGATATGTTCTGATGGGACTTGGGACGTTGAGTCTTATGGGGTTGAATGGAGCAGTGTTACAAATGTTCTCACATGGGGTAATGACAGCATTGTTTTTTGCCGTAGTGGGGATGATTTACGAACGTACACACACTAGAGACTCCCTGATTCTTACTGGGTTGGCCCAAAAAATGGGAGTTGTAGCAGTTCTTTTCACAATAGCTGGCTTGACCTCTTTAGGACTACCTGGTCTTAGTGGGTTTGCTGCGGAGCTATTGATATTTATAGGTATATTTCAAAGCTATGAAGTATGGGGTGTCATTTTGGGTTCTTTGGCGGTGATTGGAGCAGCTATTACGGCTGTATATATTTTGAGATTGCTGTCCAAGGTGTTTTTTGGATCGCCTGAAGATGATTTATCAGACTATTCAGATGCCACATTAAGAGAGAAGTTTGCTGCAGGTGTTCTAGTGGGACTTATTTTACTAGTAGGTATATTGCCATTCCCATTTGTGAAGGTAATTGAAAGTGGTGTGGAGCCCATACTGCTTCAGATAGTAGGTGCCGGATGAATTTCCATCTAATATATCCGGAGTTTCTTCTTACGGGATTGGCATTTCTTGTATTGACACTGGATTTTTTTCTTCCTGAAGACAGGAAATTTCTGCTGAGTTGGGTCTCATCATTGGGAATGGCTCTTGTCATTGTATTTGCTCTGCTTTTATACCAACAAGGTGATTTATATCAGGGATTGTTGATCATAGACGGATATGCTGGATTTTTTAGGATATTCTTTCTGGCAATAGGAATAGTTATTACACTTATGTCACGGGATTTTGTGCAGTCCAATATTGGAAATCCGGGTGAATATTATGCGATCTTGATATTTACAGTTTTGGCCTCAATATCTTTAGCGTCTTCCGGGGAGCTTCTTACTGCGTATGTGAGTTTAGAAGTATTGAGCTTTGGGTTGTATGTGTTGGTTGCATATGATCGATATAACCCAGGTTCCAATGAGGCTGGAGTCAAATTTATTCTATTAGGTGCTTTTTCGTCTGCATTGATTCTCTACGGATTGAGTCAAACATATGGGTTGATAGGGACCACGAGGTTGGATGAAATTGCAGTTCTACTTAGCTCTGTGGAAGATGTCTCGATTGGTATGCTTTTAGGATTAGTGTTGATTCTTGCTGGTATAGCGTTCAAGCTAGCAGCTGTGCCATTTCATATGTGGGCTCCTGATGTTTATGAGGGTGCCCCAATACCGATAACAGCTTGGTTATCAGTGTGTTCCAAAATTGCAATTGTTGCTTTTGCTATAAGGTTTTTCACTACTGGTATATTTCCTGTGGTTAATGATTGGCAGCCTATTTTAATGGTACTCGCAGTTCTGACTATGGTAGGCGGAAATTTATTGGCACTCGTGCAAAAGAACATGAAGCGATTGCTGGCTTATTCAAGTATTGGACATGCAGGATATTTACTCATGGGCTTGGCTGCTTTAGTTGCAGTCACCGATGAAGGGATGTTCAATACTGACTTCTCACATTTGGTATCTAACGGACTGATTTTCCATATGATTGCCTATGGTGTGACAAATTTTGCCATTTTCTATTGTCTTATTCTTGTCTATAACAGCACTGGAAGGGACGATATACAAGGCCTTGCGGGACTTTCATCTAGGCAACCTATGGTGGCATTGGTAATGGTCTGTTCCCTGTTTTCCCTTGCAGGGTTACCTGTGTTTGCTGGTTTTACTAGTAAGTTTTACCTCTTTAATGCTGTTGCGTCTCAAGGATATTTGCTAATGGTGGGGGTTGCTATAGTTGCCAGCTTAATATCACTTTATTATTACCTTACAGTGGCAAGGTATTTATATATCGAAAAAGTTCTGGATGAGTCAATAATTTCAGTGTCTGTGGGGAGTAAATGCATTCTGGGAGTTTTGTTGATTTTTATGGTTGTAGGAGGGATATTTCCTTCACCTTTAATGGATTTAATACAAACAGCGACAGATTCTGTCTTAAAAGTAGAGTAATTCCTCTGATAGACTGATCTGCGGATTTTAATTACACCAAGAGAAAGGAGATGACATTGGCCCATTCAATAGATTGGCCCGAAGAATATAAAAGAGGGCTTGTTGTGGTTGCCCATGCAGACGATGCTGAATACGGTTGCTCAGGTACGGTGGCCCGGCTAATTGCTGAAGGGTGGGATATGGCTTATGTGTTGTGCACAGACGGCAGTAAGGGTAGTAGTGATCCTAATATGACTGAAAAGCAATTGTCAGACGTTAGAAGGGAAGAGCAGGAAAATGCAGGGAAAATACTTGGTTTATCAAATGTTGCATTTTTGGGACACCCAGATAGTTATTTGCAGCCTACCTTAGATTTGAGAAAAGATATTGCTAGGGAAATTCGAAGGCAAAAACCAGATGTAGTCATCTGCCAATATCCAATGAGGGTGTTGGATGGAGGTTTCGGATCTGGGCACCCAGATCACATGACGGCCGGTGACTCTGCTCTTTCTGCTATATTTCCCACAGCTAGAGATCATATGACCTTTCCAGAATTAATCGAAGAGGGATTCGAGCCTCATAAAGTGGCAGAAGCATGGATAATGGGACATCCTGAACCTGATCTATGGGTTGATATTAGTGATCATATGGAAACTTCTATTAAAGCTTTAACTGCGCATGTATCTCAAATGGACGGTAAGTCCTATGATGAGGTATTGGAACGGATGCTGGAATGGAGAGGTGAAAGGGGTAAAGGTAGAGGAATGCCCCAGGCGGACGCTTTCAGACGAATTTATTATAGGAGATAAAAAAACAAAGAACGAAGGAATTATTATGAAGCCTGTTATAAAAAACTATAGAGACCATTCAAATCCCATTTTAGGTAAGAGCGATGGAGTTCCAAATTATGTGATGCTTTATGTTCAGCATGCACCTGGTGAATCTTCCCCTTTTCATACCCACCCTTGGGAACATCAGGCTTTTATAACAGAGGGTTCTGGAGTGTTATTTTTTGGCGGTGAAGAATATCCAATAAAGCAAGGAGACTGCGTTCATGTTCCCGAGAATGTTGAACATCAGTTCAGAAACACTGGAGATGTTCCAATGAATAGGGTGACTGTAAATCCAATAGGGTCAGAAGAGTAGAATTATTTTAAACCGACTCTCTTTATCATTTCCAGCAGTTCTTTATAAGTATTTTCTGCAAGTTGGCCTGCTGGGTGTCTGACTGTAGGATGACTTATCAGTCCTCTGTGATGGATGCCTGCCTTGCGGATGGCTAATCCTATACCTTCCTGCTGTTCAAATTGAATTAAAGGCAGATGGTCATAGAATAATTTTTCAGCGCCTTCCGATTTGCCATTTTTGTATTCATTGCAAATTTGGACCAAAATTTCGGGGTATGCGAATCCAGTCATGGCACCTATGGAGCCCCTTCGAAGTTCATCAAGGAGGAACACACCGCCAAGGCCTCCAAAAATTCCCATTCTGTCTTGAATTTTATTGCGAATCGCACTTATTTTGGTAGGAGTCGGTGGGTCTTCAAGTTTTAGATATTTAACATTTGGTATTTCATTGGCTACTCTGACGATAAAATTTACAGGCATTTCTACTCCCGATGTTTGTGGGTAGTCTTGCATCACGATAGGAATAGTTAATTGTTCTGCTAACTGGTAATAGTATCCAAAAAGGGCGTCTAGATTGGATTTAGGCATTGATGGTGCAGAAACCATTACTGCAGCAGCACCAATTTGTTCTGCTTCCCTGCTTCTGTCTATCATCGCCTTAGTTCCATTGGCTGTAGTGCCTAGGGTCACGGGTAAATTTCCAGAAGATTTTATGATTGTTTCTGCGATTTTCGTCCGTTCCCTATCAGTTAAACGAGCAGCTTCACCCATTACTCCAAGTCCGACCACACCTGTACATCCTGAGGATATGGCCTTATTCACCAAATTGGGTATAGAGTCATAATCAACTTCTTCATTCTGGTCAAATGGGGTTGCCAACATCCAATGCATGCCGTAAAAGGGGTCGAGCATATAAATTGTCTCCTATAATTAATTAATGGTTCTTATTCGATGATTTTCGCTATCGGCTATGTATGATTTTCCAGATGAATCTGTTACAACCCCATGAGGTCGAGCCAACCCTGCCTCGGTTGCTGGCCCACCATCCCCGCCCGGCCCCAGTATTCCCCCAGCGATAGTGTCTATTACGTTGTTTTCTGAATTAATTTTTCGAATCGCATGATTTTCTGTGTCTACTATTAATACATTTTCTTCATTGTCACACCTTATCGCCTTGGGCCCGTTTAGTAAGGCGTTACGGGCATCGCTGCCATCACCTTTGTAACCTTTTTCTCCGGTTCCAGCGATCGTGGATATGATTCCTTGAGAATCTATTTTCCTGATGGTGTTTCCTTCTCTTTCGCAAATATATATATTGCCTGATTTATCGGTACAAACAGCTCTTGCGCCAAAAATACCGGCTTTTTCAGCGGGACCACCATCTCCGCTGTGTTCTTTTGCTCCATTACCAGCTATTGTAGTGATGAGGCCAGTTATTGGATTAAATTTACGCACCCGCTGATCTTGTACGTCAGCTATCAATAGATTTCCGTCCTTATCCAAAGCACAGTCGTTAGGCTCCATCATGGCTGATTCAGTAGCTGGTATTCCATCTTCTCCAGACCCCTTTTCTCCTGTTCCTGCAACCGTATTAATTTCGCCAGAATTTTTATCGATTAACCTTATGGATGGATTGAATCTTTGGCATATGTATACGTTTCCACTTTTGTCTACTTGTATTGCGTAAATTTCATCTATTGATGCATCTGTAGCATATCCCCCGTCGCCGCTGTGACCCTGAGAACCGTCACCAGCAAAACATTCAAGGATTCCTGTTTCTAGTTGTAGGCGCCTAACCATAAAATTAAAACAGTCAGCTATGTAAAGATACTGCCCATAGGGATCAATATCTACATGGAACGGATTATCCATTGTGGCGTTTTTTGCAGGGCCCCCGTCACCGCTGTATCCCTGTTCACCGGTGCCAACTATGCTTTGAATTATCGCTACCAATTTCTATTCCTTGTAGATTCTTTATTTTACTTTCACAAATTATTCTATATCACCGGTAAAATAGTAGGAGTTAACTTTTATTTATTTTGTAATTTGATATTGGCTATATACCTATGAAGAAATTGTCTTTGTCTTTTGCTGTTGTATTGATGTGTTTGATGGTGGCATGTAGTTCTGATACTGATGTTGAGTCTGGTGACGTTTTGGAGATTAAAAATACGCCGTTTGCAACCGTGGCTCCCACA
>RQOP01000045.1 GCA_008373095.1 SAR202 cluster bacterium
GCCACATTAAGACCTGCACCGTTTCTTTTAATTCCATCAATCATATTCTTCCCAGTGCCGCCCATATCCACGACAGTCGTAGTGCCTGCCTTGGCCAACATTCCATAACCAAGAGAAGGGTCCACATCACGGGATATTCCAGCAACATGGGCATGGGTATCTATTTGACCAGGAATGATCCACTTTCCCTCAACATCGGTTACTTGTGAAGAAGGAACTTCAAATCTGGATTTAGAAACTTTGTATATTTTTCCGTTCTTTACAACAAGGTCAGCAACCGCATCAAATTTGTTGGCAGGATCAATAACTCTAGCACCACGCAATACGAAACTGTCTTGATTCATAATCTCACTATTCCTGTCAGTAAAATATATTCTCCAGACATATAGTAAACTACCTTTAGTAACCTGACAGAAATAGGATTTTTACCATGCGAATAGGAGCAGTTTTCCCTCAAACCGAGGCAGGCACAGATATAGGTGCCGTAACGGATTACATCCAAAATGTAGAATCTTTGGGGTTTGATCATGTCTTGGCCTTCGACCATGTATTAGGGGCTAACGCTTCCAGCCGGCCTGGCTGGTCAGGTGCATACCAGCACACAGATTCTTTTTACGAACCAATGACGTTTTACAGCTATGTAGCAGCAATCACAAGTCGGTTAGAATTGGCAACTGGTGTGATTATCTTACCGCAGAGACAAACGGCTCTTTTTGCTAAACAATCTGCTACATTAGACCTCATATCCGGAGGTAGATTACGACTAGGCATTGGCACTGGTTGGAATCAAGTGGAATACGAGGCCCTTGGAGAAAATTTCCATAACAGAGGGAAACGCTCAGAAGAACAAATTGATCTTCTGAGAAAATTATGGTCCCAAGAATTAGTCACCTTTGAAGGCAAATTTCATACCGTGACAGACGCGGGATTAAATCCTTTGCCCCCTGGAAGATCAATTCCTATTTGGTTTGGAGGCATGGCGGACCCTGTTTTAGAAAGAGTAGCTAAATTAGGCGATGGATGGCTACCGTTAGGCAGCCCAAACGACAAACTAAAAATTTCATTTGACACACTCAAGAAATATCTTGATCAAAATTCAAAATCTATGAGTGATATAGGGGTCGAAGCAATGATATCCCTGAAAAACTCGGGTTCCGATACAGATATCAGGAAAGACTTATCCTCATGGGCTGAAATGGGTACAACACATATATCAATTAATACTATGAATTGTGGACTAAAATTTCCCGGAGAACACATCAAAGCAATCTCCAATTTCATTAAAATAGCCAAAGAATCCTAACCAAGATCACAATCAAGGAGAAATCTATGATAGCCGTTGGAGACAAAGCGCCTGACTTCACGTTAGCTGCTCACTCTGGAGAACCCGTCTCACTCAGTTCATATGAGGGAAATAAGAACGTCGTCTTATCTTTTCATATATATTCCTTTACAGGGGGTTGAACACATCAAGTTTCTTCTTTCAGGATGCACAATGCAGCATTCGAAGAAGCAGATACCCAGGTCTTGGGTATTAGTTGTGATTCCAAAGCGGCTCAGTCTGCGTTTTCAGGTTCGTTAGGAGGGGTACCATACCCAGTCCTTTCGGATTTTTATCCTCATGGCAAAGTCTCCGAATCTTACGGAGTTTTTGATAATACAAGAGGCACTCCCCAAAGGGCCATTGTGATCGTTGATAAAAAAGGAATAATACGCTTTAGCAAAACATATAAAGCCGCAACTGATCTTAATCCCTTGGAAATTTTGGAAACTATAAAATCTCTCTAAAATTTAATAACCTAATTAGTTGAGATCAAATGGCGAATATCAATATTCAAACATTTGAAGAAGGAGACCAAGCTGTCTTATACGACAGGCGCTCTCGTGAATATCTGGTTTATTTGGAAAAATCAAACACCTTCGAGTCTCATCTGGGCAATCTAGATCATTGTAAAATCATTGGAAAACCTGAGGGTAGCTGGATACCAACCTCAACAGGGCACCTATTTTTGGCTTTCAAACCAACAAGATTTCAATACACATTAAATATGCCCAGGGTCGCTACCATCGTTTATCCAAAAGACATAGGTGCCATTATCACGTACTCCAACATATCCAATGGAGACATCGTGGTCGAGGCTGGATCTGGATCTGGGTCACTCACTATAAATTTGTCTGAAATAGTTGGAGAAGAAGGCCATGTATATAGCTATGATATTAGATCTGATATGTCTGGCACGGCCGAATCGAATTTGAGAAAATTCAGCCCTAATTATAAAAACGTAACCTTTAAAATAGGTGATGTTTCCGAAACTCTACTTGAGCAAAATGTGGATGCTGTAATTCTGGACCTGCCTGAACCTTGGCATTCGGTGGATTCGTCGGCGAAGGCTCTCAAATTTGGGGGCACATTCCTGTCTTTTCTTCCGAACGTTTCACAAGTGTCAGATTTGGTAGAAGAAATTAAAAAGCACCCAGAATTCTCGTTGATAAATACAGTAGAAATAATAGAAAGGTCTTGGGATGTTTCAGGCAGAACGATGAGGCCTTCTCACAAAATGATAGGGCACACTGGTTTCATAACAACAGCTAGAAAATGTACTCAACGACCTAGAAGAAATTAAGGTTATAAGCCGAACCTCTTTCTCTACTGTAGGCCATGTGAACCTCCCTAACATTTGGAAACCTGAGATCCAAAGGCCAGGATATATCAGAATTCAATCGCTCGAGATCAATGTTTCCCAAGTTTTTGCCCTGAATCAACACTTTGAATCCACCAAGACCAGAAGGATCCTGTAAAGTAGATATCAAGTTAACCATAGCTCTGTTTTTATCTGGTCCTACTCTCAACTGCTGAAGGATGTTTGCCAAACCCATAGAGTCTAACCATTCTGATTGAGACAGGTATTCAATTTCTTCAAAACCATTACTTAAACCTATTTCCCTAAGAGAATCGAAATCGACATGAGCTGTCAGATCTTGAGACCCAATTCTTTGGTATGGGCTTGAACCCTCCGTATGGCGATAGTAAGTTTGAAGCAATCTATGTGATTTTTGCATCGAATAATACAAATCTTTTTCAAACCCGTAATCTATGGTAATCATAAACCCTTTGTTCATCACGTTTGAAAGGTTTGAATACCACTCCCGTGTCTTCATATTAATCGGGCCACGATAGCCGTCTAGATTTTGAATGTCCCTTGGCAAAAAACCGGCTAATTCAGAAACATTTAGAGGCATTAACGATTCTATGAAATCACCTTTGTCATCCAAATCTACAAATACTTCAAAAATTTCCTTATCAATTATTTCTATCATCCGAACAGGAAATGAATCCACAAGTTCATTCGAAAGTATGATGCACGTCTGATCTTCAATAGAAATATGTTCAGATTCAGCAAATTGTATCCGGAAAGAATCCTCAATTTCGATTTTCTGCCTATCTACACATACATATTTCAAAGATTCGTACAAGGAGACATTCAACGATGAAACAGCTGTCGATATATCTACTGCTAAAGTACCATCACCCCCGCCCTGTTCAATCACATAAAGATTAGCCGGGGACCCCATAATTTCCCACATCCTTTCAATCTGTAATGCAAACATGGCACCGAAAATTGGATGCAGATGCGGGCTGGTGTAATAATCACCTCTAAGTCCGAATATGTCCTTGTTCCTATAGTAGCCGACATCAGAATACAGGGCGACTTCCATGAATGTTTCAAATGAAATAGGCCCACTTTTATGGATATGGCCCCTAACCAAATCTTCAGCCGGAGATGTCAATTAACCACTCCACGTTACAAATTCGGTCTTCTATAAACTTGATTCCAAACCTATTGAATATCTAGGACCCAGAACCAGTCGTTTTCTTGGATTGGCCACTTCGATCCCAGCCAGATCCAGGCATTGAATTTCTGAACTCTTCCTTGTGTCCGCAATGTTTGCAACGTCCAGTGCTCACTGGGCCATTTGGCTGATCTATAACCCAATAGTGTGTACATTCTTCCGTCAATATTTTTTTACTCACAAGGACTCCTTATAAACGATGTAAAAGTAGGTAGTAAAATCTACTAAGATCGATTTTGAATAGGGACAAATTCTCTATCAAGTTCTCCTACATATTGAAGCCTGGGTCTCAATAGAATGTTATTCTCAAACTGTTCAACCACCTGGGCTGTCCAGCCAGGAATACGTCCAACGGCAAATATAGATATAAACAAGTCCTCAGGAATCCCAAGAAGGTAGTACATTGCTCCTGAAAAGAAATCCACATTCTGGCAAATTCCTCTACGGGAATAAGGTTGCATAACTTCCACAACTTTCTGAAGTATGGAGTACCACTTGGGCTCTCCTTTTCTTTCTCCAAGAGCCTTTAAATCATCTTGCAGATGCAAAGACCGAGGATCAACTGCTGTATAAACTCTGTGGCCAAATCCCATGATCCGTCCACCACCATCTAAAGTATTTCTTACATAGTCAGCAGCATTATCTTCACTTCCTATTTCTAGCGACATAGTCATAACCGACTCTGCTGCTCCACCATGTGAAGGACCTTTTAAAACCGCTATACCTGTCGTAATGGCGCAATGTAAGTCTGCTTGAGTAGATGCAGCAACTCTAGCCCCAAATGAAGAAGCATTTAATCCATGTTCCGCATGCAGCACGAAATCTTTATCAATGAGTTTGGCATCTTCTGGATCAGGTATCTCACCAAATATCATGTAGAGAAAATTAGCAGCAATGCTGAGGTCTGGATTAGGTTTAATGGGATCTTTACCTTCTCTTATCCGTGAGTGGGCAGCAGCGATGGTTGGGGCCTGCGCGGTAAGTCTAGTACCTTTCCTCAATGTGGCTTCCGCCGAGTTGTCATCGACATCTGGATCGAATGTAGCCAATGCAGAAATCGCTGTTCTTAGCACATCCATTGGATGAGCGTCTTTGGTGATCTTGATGATGTCTATAATGGCCTCTGGAAGCTCCATATTGGCTTTAAGCTCGGTAACAAACCCAGATAGTTGGTCGCTTGTGGGCAGCTCCCCAATCATGACCAGATAGATAATTTCCTCAAAACTACAATTTTCAGCCAAATCATCGATTGAGTAACCACGATAGTAAAGTCTACCTGCTTTCCCATCTATGTAACTCGATGTAGTGCGATCAATATAAACCTCTCGCAAGCCCCTATATAAGGTTGCATTTTCTTCTGTCATCGATTACCTCCAAATGGTCATCAAGTAAACGTAATAAATTCCGCCGCATCTGAATTTACAGCAAGGCTTGCCAATTCAGCATCATTTTTGTAGAAAAAAGCCTTGCAATTTTAGCAATCGAGTCAAATTTTAGTCAAGAAGGCTAGCTGGAATCTTGTTTTTATCTCTATGGAATTGCCTCATATCCAAATAAAAGTCATCAATAGTAAGGGTCCCTAGTTTCTTGATATAGAGCCCGTTTGACATGTAAAACACTAATTCTCTGTTAAATGTTTGTTAAATTGCCGAAATACTCTACAATGCAACTGCATCTCCTTCTGTAACCCCTATATAATGCTGATTAATGCAAAACAACAATAACCCTATCCAAATCGAAGTTCCTGAAGTCGTAGTTCAAAGACTACCTATATATGTCAGGGTATTGAGTCAACTGCTAGAGTCCAATGTTGAGGTCATAAGTTCCCATCAATTAGGAGAACTTCTACAAATGACTCCTGCCCAAATCAGAAAAGATCTGAGTTATTTCGGTAGATTCGGTAAACAAGGACGTGGATACAATATTCAGTTTCTACTTGATGAGTTGCGACAAATTCTAGGGATCGACAGAGCATGGAAAGCCTGCCTAGTCGGCTTAGGGCGATTGGGTCGGGCGATAATCAATTATCCTGGTTTCTCTCCTGAAGGGTTTGAAATAGTTGCCGCATTCGATAACGATGTTTCTCAATACGATTCACGATTAGGTACAATCTCAGTTCAAGCAATGGAAGAAATTGCACGTACTGTAAAGGCAAAAAATATCTCAATCGGTATAGTAGCCGTCCCTTCGAATCAAGCACAATCTGTCATAGATACCTTGGTCGAAAACGGAATAACCGGAATCCTAAATTATGCCCCCATCGCACCTTTCGCTCCAGCCAATGTGGTCATGAGGAACATAGACCCGGTTCTCTCTTTGCAATCCATGACATTCTATATGAAAGAGAATGAGGAAATTAATTAACCCTGAATTTCCTATCCACTGTTAGCCAGTACTGTCACTTGATCTCCCGAAACTTCAAGAAATCCCCCAGCAACAGGAATCGTTGATTCTTGCCCATTCTTCCTTACGGTTATATCTCCGGAGTTGATCGCTGTAAGCAGAGATGCGTGTCTAGGAAGGATTCCCAATTGGCCCTCAGCACCAGGTGCTATTACGATATCGACCTCTTCCGAGTACAAAGTTTCTTCAGTTGTCACTACTTCTAATTTCACTATTGCACCTATTCCTACGAAGCCTCAGCCATTGAGGCACCTTTTTCTACAGCTTCCTCGATAGTTCCTACCATGTAGAAAGCCTGCTCCGGTAAATCGTCATGGACACCATCCAAAATTTCTTTGAAGCCTTGGACAGTATCTCTAAGTGCAACATATTTACCTTCCTGCCCAGTAAACACTTCAGCCACCGAGAATGGTTGTGTAAGGAACCTTTGAATTTTTCTGGCCCTCGATACTGTGGACCTATCATCATCAGATAATTCCTCTATGCCCAATATCGCAATAATATCCTGAAGTTCTTGATATCTTTGAAGTACCTGTCGAACACCCGTAGCAACATCATAGTGCTCCTGGCCTACGATTGCCGGTTCCAAAATGTTGGAGAACGATGTCAATGGATCAACGGCAGGGTATAACCCCTGCGATGCTAAGGCTCTTTCCAAAGTCATTACAGCGTCCAAATGTCCGAATGTAGTGACAATTCCCGGGTCTGTGTAGTCGTCAGCTGGGACGTATATAGCTTGAACAGAGGTAATGGAACCATTCTTAGAAGACGTGATTCTTTCTTGCAGGGCTCCCATTTCCGTACCCAAGGTAGGCTGGTAGCCCACTGCCGACGGCATTCTACCGAGAAGAGCAGAAACTTCCATACCCGCCAAAATGTACCTATATATATTATCTACAAATAAGAGTACGTCTTGGCCTCTCTCTTCCTTAAAGTATTCTGCCATTGTTAGGCCAGTCTGAGCGACCCTCGCTCTAATTCCTGGTGGCTCATTCATTTGACCAAAGACTAAAACTGTCTGCGGTAAAACTCCTGCTTCTTGCATCTCATGCCAAAGGTCATTCCCTTCTCTGGAGCGTTCCCCTACACCGGCGAACACGGATACACCTTGATGTTCTGTCGCGATATTATTTATAAGTTCCTGAATAACTACGGTTTTCCCAACACCAGCTCCACCGAATGCACCGATTTTCCCGCCTTTTGTAAATGGTGTAATTAAATCGAGAACCTTAATACCAGTCTCAAGTACTTCAACTTCAGTGGCTTGATCCTCAAAAGAAGGGGCCGGCCTGTGTATTGGCCATTTTTCTGAACCTTCGATTTCTTCTAGTCCGTCCAGGGTATCACCCAGCGTGTTAAACAGTCGTCCCAGAGTTGCGTCCCCTACCGGCACTGCAATAGCGTCCCCAGTATCGACTGCATCAGTTCCTCTAATTAATCCCTCTGTCGGCCCTAAAGCCAGACATCTTACCCAGTTGTTTCCTATATGCTGTTCCACTTCCAAAACAAGCTTTTCGTCCCCAACGGTGGTTTCCAGTGCATTAAACACCAAAGGCATACCATCCGGTGGAAATTCCACGTCCACAACTGTTCCTATTACCTGTACTATCTTTCCGGTTGCCATTCTATTCTCCTGAGCCTAAACAGCATTAAGTTTTTAACTTTCAAGTGCAGCAACTCCTCCAACTATATCAAGGAGTTCTGTTGTTATTGTCTCTTGCCTCAATTTATTCATTAGCAACGTCAAATCATCAACCATCTCATTGGCATTATCTGTAGCCTGATTCATTGCAACCATTCTTGCGGATTGCTCACTTGCATTACCTTCCAGCACTGCGTGGTGTATTAAGGTTTCAACATACCTCGGCAATAATCTTCCCAGAACGTCTCCCGCATTTGGTTCAAAAATATATCCGACAGAATTAGCCCCTGTTTCACTGGGCGACACTGGTAGCAAAGGTTCCACTAGCGGCCTTTGCAAAGTGGTATTCACAAATTGTGCGTAAGCTGTGTGAAACGAATCCACCTTCTCAGTTGAAAAGGCTTCAATCACCGCTTCTCCAATGGGTAACGTATCTGTAGGAGTTGGGCGGTCTCCGATTCCTGTGTATTCGGCAACAATTTCAAGCCCGTTTCTCCTTGCGAAGTCAAGAGCTTTCTTACCGATCGCAACTACTTTGACCGGATTTGATTGTGCATCTATAAAATCACTAGTGGCCCTGAGTATGTTGGCATTCAATCCACCGGTAAGCCCCCGATCAGGGGCGACTATAACGATACCTACATTCCTGATCGCCCGGGTCTCTAATAGGGGCTGATGGGATTCATCTTCGTTGGTTTGCGATACAACATTGGAAACCATAGCAGCCATATTTTCAGAATAGGATCTACCTTGAGTAGCGGCATCTTGGCTTCGCCTCAATTTTGAAGCCGCTATCATAGCCATTGCCTTGGTTATTTTCGCTGTATTTTCAACGCTTCTTATGCGCCGAGCTATTTGTCTAACACTCGCCATTTAGCTAGCCAACCCACTTTTCTTAAATTCTTCTATAGCTGAATTCAGGGCAGACCGAGAATCATCGCTCAAATCCGCTTCATCTGCTATCACTTTTAGAAGATCTGAATGGTTTGAATTCATATATCCATGAAGGGCACTTTCCCACCCAATAACATCTGCTATCTCCACATCATCCAAATATCCTTCATTTAACGCATATAAGATGACAACTTGCTGTTCCACAGGTAATGGAACGTTCTGACCTTGTTTCAAAACTTCAACACTTCTCTGACCTCGTTCCAGCTGCCGTCTAGTAGAAGCGTCAAGGTCGTCCGTCCCGAATTGGGCAAACGTTACAAGCTCCCTGTACTGAGCCAATTCAAGTCTGAGCTGCCCGGCAACTGCCCTCATTGCCCTTGTTTGCGCCGCACTTCCCACTCGAGAGACCGACACTCCAACGTTCACTGCAGGGCGGGTGCCTGAGTTGAATAATTCAGGTTCCAAATAAATCTGTCCGTCAGTAATGGAAATCACGTTCGTAGGTACATACGCAGAAACATCACCAGCTTGAGTTTCAATAACTGGTAATGCTGTTATGGAACCGCCACCATGGGCATCATCCATCTTAGCTGCTCTCTCCAGAAGTCGGCTGTGTAAATAAAAAACATCCCCCGGATAAGCCTCACGACCAGGGGGCCTTTTCAGTAGCAGAGACATTTGCCTGTAAGCCCAGGCGTGTTTGGATAGGTCATCGTAGGCAATCAAAACATCCTTACCTTGGGCCATGAAATATTCTGCCATGGCACATCCAGTATATGGGGCTAAGTATTGGGCAGGTGCGGAATCAGAAGCATTGGATGCGACTACTATCGTATGCTCCATAGCACCTTGTTGCTCCAATGTCCCCACTATCTGTGCAACCTTACCTACCTTCTGGCCTATAGCGACGTATATACATATCACGTCGCCACCCTTCTGGTTAATGATGGCGTCAGTACATATTGCCGTCTTGCCAGTAGTTCGATCTCCAATAATCAGCTCTCTCTGGCCTCTGCCAACAGGTATCATCGCGTCGACCGCTTTTATACCGGTTTGAACAGGGGTGTCCACCGATTTTCGTATTGCAACGTTAGGTGCAACAATTTCCACCTCTCTCATTTCAGCCGTATCTACAGGGCCTTTACCGTCTATAGAGTTCCCAATACCATCTACCACCCGACCGAGCAGACTTTCTCCTACAGGAACCTACATGACTCTACCAGTACCCCTTACTTCAGTACCTTCACTAATCTGCGAAGGGTCTCCTAGAACCACGATACCAACACTGTCCTCTTCCAAGTTCAGAGCCATTCCTGCGACTCCTCCCTCGAATTCCACTAATTCGTTATAGGCAACCCCAGATAAGCCGTGCACACGAGCTATACCGTCTCCTACCTCAATTACCGTCCCAACATCTACCATGCCAAGGTCGGTACCAAATCCCTCTATTTGTTTTTTTATTACCGATGCTATGTCCTGTCCTCTGACGGCCATATCACCCTCCGTTTTATGGGAATAACCCGCTTATTTTGTTATATCAAACTTTGCCTAAATTTAAGTTCCTCTAATGAGTTCTCTTCGCATATCTTCCAGTTGTGTCTTTACGCTGCCGTCGACCAGCCTATCTCCCACTTTAGCCAAATAGCCACCAAGTATCGATTCATCAACGTGGGTTGTTACCGACAGCTGCTTACCCACCATTTGCGTTAATTTTTCTGTTATTGCCTTTTCCTGCTCATCCGTGAGCTCAACCGCAGAAACTATCTCTGCACGTTCTACTCCTTTCTCTGAGTCAACCAATTCCTGAAATGCATCAGCGATGGCCCCCAGAGAGGCCACAGAGTTTCTGCTGGCTAACAAAGATGCCAGATTCAAAGCCAAATCTGAAATTGACCCGGTAAAGGCCTCTTTAATCACTTCCGTCTTTTTTGTAGTTTCAATTTTCGGCGAGTCTATAAAGGCAATGAAATCAGGATTCCTAGAGGAACTTGCCAGTACTTCTAAGTCTGCAAGCCACTGTTCCTGATCACCTTTCTCTTCGGCTATCAAAAATATTGCCTGAGCGTATCTTCTTGCTGACAAAGCCATCCTTAGTTATTCCTCGAACCTTCATCGTTTAAAACCCCGTCGATAAGGGCACGATGTCCTTCTTCGTCCAATGAGGTCTTAACTACCTTTTCCGCAGCAGTAATAGCTAAACCAGCAAACTCCTTTCGAAGTTCCTCAATCGCCGCATCTCTTTCCCTCTGAATGTTGGATTCTGCTCTAACCCTCTCTGCCTCCAATTCCTCCTTCACTTTCGCCATTTCTTCTTCTCTGAATCTATCAGCAGTTTCCCTTGCCTGCGTTACAAGCTTTTGACCTTCAGTTCTCGCTTCCTGCAGTTGCTCTTGAATTGACTCCTCAGATTTAGCAGCCTCTTCTTTCGCTCTTTCTGCCGCCTCTAATCCAGCTGTGATTTTCTCTGCTCTCTGATCAAGCATAGCTACCAAAGGTTTGTACAGCACCTTTGACAATATGACGAACAATATTACAAAACTGATAATCTGTGTTATCAGTCCTGGCAGATTTATTCCAAGATCTCCCATACCGAACTCCTATTTATGAAGTACTCGTCGGCACCCAGTTTAAAAACAAGCTGGGTGCTAAGTGAGACCTAACCTTAGACGAATTTTATTATGATAGCGACAACCAAAGCATAAATAGCTATAGCTTCCGTGAACGCGATGGCAAGAATCATATTCTGCTGTATCTGAGCACCAGCTTCTGGATTACGCCCCAAAGCTTCCATGGCCTTCGAAGCGAGCATACCTATTCCAATTCCAGGACCGATAGCTCCAAGTCCGATCGCTAGACCGGCACCCACATTCATTATGTCTCCTTCCATTTCAAACTCCTTAAGTTTTGATTACGTTTTTATTTCATTGAAGCAGAATCTAAACGCTTCAATGATGATCTCCATCATCGTGACTCACACTTGCCATGGCTGCAAACACCAGGGTAAGCATAGAAAATACAAAGGCTTGTATCAGCCCAACAAATAATTCCAACCCCAGAAATGGGAGTATGCCTATAAACGGTAGCAAAAATGCCATGGCCATTAGTAAGACCTCACCAGCAAAGATGTTGCCAAACAGCCTAAATGTAAAACTAATTACTCTTCCAAATTCGCTAATAAGCTCCAAAATACCTACGAAAAAGCCAATTGGTCCTGATTTAAAACTTATAAATTTGCCTGCGTGGCCTAAAAAGCCAAGTATGCTAAACCCCCAGAAATGAACCATTATCATAGCCACCAGGGCAATCGCAAGAGACATATTTAGGTCTGTGTTAGCACTCCTTAAAAAAGGAACGAGATGACCTGCCCTTTTTCCTGCACCTATATCTCCGTGCTTTTCTTCGTATTCGGCGAAAGTAAGTTCTTCTTGGAGAGACCCAGGGGACAAGGCCGCTATTGGAATACCTTCATAATCTTGGAAAACATGTAATTTGACGGAATCAAGATGAGAGCCGTGGTCATCTCCATGTGCGCCGTGAGCTTTTGGCTTACTTTCCTTTGATCCGTGACTACTGTCCTCCAAGGCGGGATCATGGTAGCCATGAGCATCATGGTGATGAGCTATTTCCTCAGGCCCTGCTATACGTCCTACCGTGCCAAATCCCGGCAATATCCCCATCCAGTTCGCGACTATTATGAAAATAAAAATCGTAAATACAAGCGGGAAGAACTTCCTTGCCTTCTCTTTGCCGGCAATCTGCTCGCAGAGAGAGAGGAAGAATTCCATTGCTACTTCAAATAAAGATTGAAGGCGACCAGGGACATCATTTAACTTACTTCGTATTCTGAGAGAGATGAGTATCAGTACCAACATGGCCAGCCATGTGGTGATCATGGTGTTCATGACGTCCCACTTACCAACCGGGGTATCAAATCCATCCGTTACTTTTTCTGCAGGCAGTTGAATCGCTGGCAATGAGGAGGCAAAAAAGCCAAGGCCGAAGGCACTACCCAGCGCTCCGCCTAACACGCTGGCTGCGACCACGCCCAAGCATATAATCAATATCGCTAGTGATCTGGGGCTACCCAGTATCTTTGACACTTCTTTCGAAACTCCTAATCAGATTCTGACACATATCTAAGGACTGCCATCAGCATTCTTATCATGCCAGCCAAAGCCACCACAAGACCTATGGCAATTCCAGTGAGGGTAAGCATTGGGCTAAGCTCAAGACGACTGTCGGCCCAGAGCCCCGCCCATGCACCAACTCCTATACAAATTCCAACGTACCAGCCAACACCAACCAATCTAACAATAGCCCCATATTTCTTGGAATTCATACGGCCTCGCATGAACGGTTGTTAACTTTATCACAATGTATTTCTTTGGGTCAAAACTTAGTTTAACTGAGTCCTTAACCTTGGTTACCTATGTCTTCTAGGTCAAGGGAATCAATAAAGTCTGTGAACGCAGATAATCCTTCCAATTCTTCTTCATTTACTTGCTTCCCTTCATCTTCTTCTCCCGAAGAATCTTGCTTCTCAAAATCGAGCGACACTCCAGCTTTTTCAACCACCTCATCTTCAGCATATATAGGGGCTTCAGAGCGGACAGCCAAAGCCAAAGCATCACTCGGCCTTGCATCTATCTCTATCAAGGTACCGTTCGAATCAATTACTATTTTTGCGAAGAACGTGTCGTTTTTAAGCTCTGACACAACAATACTATGTATCGATCCTCCCAAGTCACCAATTACTGAACCAAGCAAGTCGTGAGTCATAGGCCTTTGTACTTCCACACCCATTAACTTAAACCTAATCGCTTCCACTTCAAATTGACCAATAAAAATAGGCAAATACAAGTCAGAATCTTTGACTTTCAAAACAACAGCTCTTTGCTGGGTTTCTTGCCTCACACGAATGCTTTCAATTTCAAGTTCCAGCACCTTAATGGACCTCCTGGAGATTCCTTTTATACAGAGGAATTTAAATCTTAAATACGCACGTCGAGCATGTCAACGAGTACTTTTATGTTACGACTTCTAGCACCGCAAATTAGTTGACACGCAACGGACTAAATTTTCTTTTGCAGGGAACGCGTTCTTTTCTCCAAATCATACCGTGGAATAAGAATACGTCGGCCGCAACCTTGACATACGACGCCTATGTCGGCCCCTATCCTATCCACAGTCCAAGCCAATGAACCACATGGATGTTTTTTCTTCATCGTAACTGTATCGCCCGGAGAGTAGTTTGTAACCATATGTCACTATCATCCGTTTTTTAATGCAAAAAACTTCTGCCCAGATCAACTAGAATATTGTTTATTTTTTTCTGAAGGGTGGCACTGGCCTTTGCTGCTTCATTACCATACTGAGACACTTGCTGTGAGGCGTATATGATCCCTCTGGATGAACTTATCAAAAGGCCGTGAGTTTCTGTGGCAAGACCGAATTTCACTGAGGATTCAAGGTCTCCACTTTGAGAGCCAACTCCGGGCACCAGTATCGGGATCTCTGGAGCTATCCCCCGTATGGTAGCCAATTCTTCCGGATAGGTAGCTCCCACAACCAAACCCAAATTGCCAGAAGAATTCCATTCGACACAATATTCAGCAATAATCTCGAAAACCTTCTTGCCACCTTGACCCGATACGACCAAATCTTGGAGTTGATAACCGTCAGGATTTGATGACTTACACCAGACGAAAACCCCACGATCCGAATATCTTAAGAAGGGTTCAATTGAATCAAACCCGGAAAACGCATTAACCGTTACCGCATCAAAATCCCATACATTAAACATAGCATGAGCATATTTTGAACTCGTAGATCCTATATCGCCTCTTTTACCGTCGCCGATTAAAAATATTTCTGGATAATTTGTTCTAATATGCTCAACAATTTTTTCCAAAGCTTTCAACCCGTCGATTCCAAAGGCCTCGAAAAACCCCATATTTGGTTTATAAGCTGCGGTAAAACTTTGTGTGCTATCGACAATAGTCTTACAGAACTCGAAAACATCAGGAGATGGCATCCTTGCAGGGTCAGGATCCAATCCGATACAAAGTAGAGATTCCTTCATAGAGGAAGTTTTTTGAAGTCTATCTAAAAATTTCGACATCCATTCTCCCCCATGTAACCGTTAACTATGCAAAGCAAACTAAGGTTTTTTCTTTACCAAAAACTTTCTTCTCAAAGTGAGAACCTTCTCTTCTCTTTGATTAATTCCTCGACTTTCAATGTAAACCATTCCTCTGTCGTCCCTACTTTTTGACGGGGTAACCTCTAGCACTTCACTTTCAGCATAGATGGTATCTCCGTGGAATGTAGGGCCATCATGAGTTACAGATTCATATAGTAAATTTGCGATAGCCTTCCCGGAAGTTTGTCTGACGCTCATACCGACGACAAGACTCATGATTAATAATCCATTTACCAATGTCTTACCATGCTGATGCTCTGACATATAGTTCTCATCTGTATGGAGAGGGTTGTCGTTCATGGTCAAAAGAGAAAACAAATGGTTGTCCATCTCAGTGATCGTTTTCCCTGGCCAATGCTTGAATATTTGACCGGGGGAAAACTCTTCAAACCATCCCCCAAAGCTATCCTTCGAATTAATAATGTTATTTTCTGTATCCATCTTAAAATACCCTGACCTCCATATAGTAGGTATAAATGGTTAAGTGTTCAGCAATCTCCTTGCAATAACCAGTTTCATAATCTCATTAGTCCCTTCCCCAATAATCATCAAAGGGGCATCACGATAATACCTCTCAACTGGAAGATCCTTGGTGTAGCCGACCCCACCATGTACTCTCATAGCTTCCATGGCTACCTCCCCGCAAACTTCGCTGGCAAACAACTTCGCCATTGCGGCTTCAAGGTCGTTTCTTTCTCCTGAATCCAGCTTACGAGCTGCGTCATAAACCATCAACCTTGCTGCATGTACCTTTGTCGCCATTTCAGCCAATTTAAGCTGAATAGCTTGATGCTCAGAAATTGTTTTGCCAAAAGCCAGACGTTTCTTTGAATAAGACAATGCTGCATCCAAGGCCGCCTGTGCAACCCCAACCGCTCTGGCAGCGACATTTATCCTCCCAGTTTCCAGGCCATTCATTACTTGGCCAAAACCCCGACCCTCTTCACCACCCACCAAATTTTCAACAGGAACTCTGCAATCATCAAAAATCAATTCACAGGTATCGAGTCCTCGATATCCAAGCTTGTCCAAATGCTGTCCAACCTTGAATCCCTCATTTGGTTTTTCAAAAATAAAACAACTTATACCGCGGTGCTTTGGATCAGAATCGGGGTTAGTTTTCGCCATAAGTGCGAATGCATTTCCGTTATCTCCATTACTGATAAACATCTTCCGGCCGTTGATAATGTACTCCTCCCCGTCCTTTACAGCAGTTGTCGATATGTTTTGAGCATCGCTACCTGCTTCAGGCTCAGTTAAGGCTAATCCTCCCCTTATCTCACCAGTTGCCATTTTAGGAAGAATCCGAGTTCTTTGATCTTCAGTTCCATAAGTCGCCACAATATGGCTTAGGATGTGGTGGGTACCTATTATTCCAGAGACGCTCATCCAACCTTTGCTTAACTCCTCAAATATCATCGCAAAAGTTGTGAAATCCAAACCCAGCCCGCCATATTCTGTTGGAATATTTATGCCAAACAAACCCAGTTCACACATAGTAGGAATCAATTCATGCGGGTAAATATCCTCGTTATCATAGGTGTTAGCAATAGGTTCAACATCTCTCTTAACAAAATCCTTCACTAGGGAAACGATTTGTTTACGAGCCTCTTCAGATGTCTGTTCAACCAATTTAGCAACTCCTAATCAATTTTAAATGGAATCCCTCAACTGACGACTTCCCAAATTCTTAGCTGAAACACCCAGCACATTCAAAAACCCTTCAGCATCCTTATGGTCATA
>RQOP01000046.1 GCA_008373095.1 SAR202 cluster bacterium
TTTATGAAGGCAGAAATTGTGTCATAGTGTTTGTCTCCGGATTTATCATGAGGTAGAACTTTGGTTTCTATTACCTCGTTCAACAAAGATTTGCTCATTAATAAATCGTTGCCTTGTACAGAAGCTGAATCTGCTGCCAACTCTAATGTGTTTAAAGCCCATCTAGCATCACCACCAGACAATGAAGCTATGTTTTCGAAGACTCCTTCCTCTATTTTAAGGTTTCTTTTTCCTAGGCCTTTTTCAGAATCTTCTAAGGAAGTGGCCAAGATTTGTACAATATCTTTTATCTCTAGGCTTTTTAGTGTAAAAACCCGACACCGAGATAAAAGCGGTGAAATTATTTCAAATGAAGGATTTTCAGTGGTGGCCCCGATAAAAGTGACGGTCCCATCCTCAACATACGGCAATATCGCATCTTGTTGAGCTTTATTAAATCTATGAATTTCGTCAATAAAAAGAGCAGTTCTTTGTCCCGACATACCAAGACGTGATTTTGATTCAGAAATAATTTTCCTTAACTCAGAGACTCCTGATGTTACTGCGCTGATTGTTTCTAGGTGGAAGTTAGATGTTGAAGTTATAAGATTTGCGAGTGTGGTTTTACCGGTTCCAGGTGGTCCCCACAAAATAAACGAAGGTATTCTTCCAGCATCAATGCTTTTTCGGAGCGGGCTGTCTTTGTCGGTTAAATGGGCTTGACCCAATATGCCATCCAAACTCGTTGGCCGCATCCTGGCTGCCAAAGGAGCACCTTGGGAGAGATGCCTGTTTGCCTCAAAATCAAACATGTTCATTTTTTAGCCTTGATTGATGTGTAAAAATGTTCTGGTTTGGGTAGTTAGATAGTGTACAAGAATCTGCAAATTAATGATTGGAGATAGATATGGATAAGCCTATTGTTTGTGGAAGATGTGAGAAGACGGTCGATCGGACATCTTATATCGTGAATAATAAAGGACTATCTGACTATCGCCACCTGTGGTGTTTTCTGGGATATTCTCCAATGCTGAAACGATCTTTTCTTGCATCTGGTGTTGTAGGGACAATTTTGATTTTATTGAATCAGGGAGACTTCATATTTGCTGGACATTTTTATAAAGGATTAATTTGGAAGGTTCCTTTGACGTACTTGGTTCCGTTTTGTGTAGCCACCTGGGGCGCAGTCACAAACGCAAAAGCCAATTATGAGTGAGGAGATATAGTGAGGACGGCTATTGTTGCTCCTGGACCCCCCTCTGCAGGCGGGGCAGAGTAGAAATTTTCAACCTCAGTATGAACGGTGAGGAGCTCATGTACAGCCCTTCTCATGTCACCACTTCCTGCACGCCCATGAATAACTCTGATCTCTTTCATACCGGCATTCTTGGCATCTTCTATGTAGGTCTTTAATCTTTCAATCGCAGGTACAACTTTATCTCTACGCAGATGGATCTCATTTGGTACAGACATTTTTTTGAAAAGATTGGATTTTTGAGGGTTTTGGTAAGGCATTTATTCCTGCGTGTTTTCAGAAATGACTGTCGCTAGTATGTCATCATCATTTGGCAATACAGTGCGTAGATCAAATATGACTGTGTTGCCTTCGATTCTGGAAACTACGGGTCTGTTCCCTTTTCTCATTTTGGATGCTAAGTTTTCGGGATTCTTTCCGATTATTTTAATTCCCACTGATTTCATAGTTTCTCCGGGTAAACTGCCACCTCCTATCGTTGATTCCGTCTCAATTATTTCTATTGAATAAATGTCATTACTGGATATCTGGTTGAGTATGTTGTGTGCCCGTTTGCGTAGATCGTCTGATTTCGCAGATATCATTTGCCAGACCGGAATCTTCGTTTCGGCCTCCTTTTTAAGATAGTGAATTAGGGTTGCAGTCAGGGCTGCCAAATTCATTTTGTCTATTCTGAAAGCTCTGGCTAAAGGGTGTCTCGAAAGTTGATCAATGTATGTTTTTCGTCCTATCACTATTCCAGCCTGCGGTCCGCCTAGTAATTTATCTCCTGAGAAAAAGCATAAATCTGTACCAGCCGCTATGCTTGCTTGAGGTTGAGGCTCTGCTGCCAGTCCATACTTAGTTGTATCAAGCAGAGATCCACTTCCTACGTCGTGCAGAACAGGAATGCCCCGTCTTATACCCAGATTTGAAAGATCTGATATCGAAGGTGTGGAGGTGAAGCCAATTATTTTAAAATTACTAGCGTGTATCGATAGAATTGCTCCAGTCTCTTCAGTTATTTCCCTTTCGTAGTCTTCCACATATGTTCTGTTTGTTGTGCCAACCTCTACTAGAGCCGCTCCACTTTGTTTTAGAACATCTGGGATTCGGAATCCTCCTCCGATTTCCACAGCTTCCGATCTTGACACTATAACTTCTTTGTTTAGTGCCAACGCTGAAAGTCCAAGCATTAGAGCGGCGGCATTATTATTCACGACAAGACCAGCTTCTGCTCCTGTTAAAGCCGATAGTAATTTTGAAACCCGTGCCTGGCGAGAACCTCGCTTACCGGAATTTAGTTCTAATTCCAAATCGCTGTAGGATTTAGAGGAATCTGTAGCGGCATACATACTCTCTGAGCTCAAAGGGGCACGTCCTAGGTTAGTATGGATCACTACACCTGTAGCATTGATGACGTTTCTGGGCCAATCGGTCCAGTTCGACTGTACATGATTTGATATTTGGTTGACTATTTCCGATATTGTTGGAATTTCAGAGGTGCAGGTGGCTGTCAGCCTTATTTCACCGAGCTTATTTTGCACAAGTTTAGTTATCACCTCGGGTGAGAATTCGTCTACCAAATTTGAGATGTGCTGATCCATAAGTATTGAACTTACGCTTGGTATTTGTCTCAGTTTTTCTTGCATATTTAATGAGCTCAAATGATTACTTAGCCTCCTATTATATATGGTAGTTAAAATCTTCATTAGGCTATAAATCCTGATCCTGCAGGATACTTTTAATTGACCCTCAAAAATAACCTCCTGTAGAATGACCGAATGACTTTTTCCTAGACGAGGTAATATGCTCAGTATTGGTCTTACTGGAGGCATAGGGACTGGCAAGTCCTTGGTCTCTAATTTATTAAATGATCTTGGCGCTACAATTGTGAATGCCGATTTACTCGGGCATGAGGCCTATCTACCTGATACTGTTGGGTTTGACATGGTTGTCGATGCATTCGGAGACCAAATTGTGGGAGAAGATGGCACGGTCGACAGGAAAAAACTTGGACCTATAGTTTTTTCCAGTCCTCAAAACATGTCGAAACTAAATGCTATTATGCATCCTTTAATCCGAGATATGATCCAGTCACAGTTGGAAGAATACTCATCAAATGGTACAGATGTGGTAGTTGTGGAAGCTGCAGTTCTCATTGAAGCAAGTTGGCAGGATTTATTTGATGAAGTATGGGTTGTGACGTCAGATAAGGAAACCGTCATAGAAAGGTTAAAGGATCGTAATTCTCTAAGTCGGGAGGATGCAATTGCCAGAATAGAATCTCAAATGTCGAATGATGAAAGAGTCGGTCACTCAAATGTTGTGATATCTAATGATGGAACTACAGATGAATTAGCCGATGACGTAGAACAAATCTGGAACACAAGAGTAGTTAATAATTAGGAGTGAGATAGCTGAATATGACAACTCAATCACTGTATAAAAGTTTCATTATTGAAGAATATCAATTGGAAGAGGAACCTTATTATGTTCCGATTCATGACGAGGTGGAATTATTTGAAGCCGCATACAAAAGTAGGCTTCCTTTGATTTTTAAAGGGCCTACGGGGTGCGGAAAAACTAGGTTTGTTGAATACATGTCATATAAGTTGGGTTTAGAGCTAACCAAAGTGACAAAGGATGATTCAGACAATTCTGGCGTTAATCTGCCTTTGGTTACAATAGCATGCCATGAAGACCTTACAGGAAGCGACTTGGTTGGAAGATACTTGTTGGAAGGAGATCAGACGGTATGGCTTGATGGTCCGCTAACAAGGGCTGTGAAAGCTGGTGGAATATGCTATTTGGATGAGGTAGTTGAGGCAAGAAAAGACACCACCGTCTTAATACACCCTTTGACGGACCACAGAAGAATACTGCCTATCGAAAAAAGAGGTGAGTTGCTCGAGGCCGCAGAAGGATTTCTATTGGTTCTTTCTTATAACCCTGGCTACCAGAGTGCATTGAAAGATCTGAAGCACAGTACTAGGCAGAGGTTTGTATCAATCGAATTTGACTACCCACCAGTGGATCTAGAGGCCCAAATTGTTGAACACGAGGCTGAAGTAGACAAAGACACTGCTTATCAGTTGGCCAAGCTTGGTGAGAAAATCAGAAACTTGAAGGAGCACGGTCTGGGGGAAGGAGCAAGTACAAGACTACTCATTTATGCTGGCAAACTCATATCGGAAGGCATACCTCCCAGAAGAGCCTGCCAGGTATCGGTCAATTGGGCAATCACAGACGATCAATCATTGCAACAAAGCATAACTGAGATAATCTCTTCAATATTTGAGTAAACCGGTTGTCGATGATATCTCCCGGTTATATAAAGACTAGGCTAAACAAATTAGGGGAAACAAATAGTTCCTCTAAAGGTTACACCGCCGCGGGAGTGTTGTTGATTCTTTTTGAGAGAGATGGTGAACACTGGATAATCTTGAATAAGAGGACTCAAAAAGTGGAGCATCATAAGGGGGAAATATGTTTTCCTGGAGGCAGAAAGGACATCTTGGATAAAGATTTGACTGAAACTGCTTTGAGAGAAACATGGGAAGAAATGGGGGTACAACCCAATGATGTCAGCGTACTGGGAGTATTGGAAACTACCCAGACTACAACAGGATATGAGATCACCCCAACGGTAGCTTGGATTAGCCATCCCTACCAATTTGATATTGAAAACGATGAAGTTGAAGAAATAATTGAGATTCCTTTAGCTGTTCTTTTTAGCAGATGTGCTCGAAGAGATGAAGCGAAATTATTGGCAGGACAAGTTGTTAATCAGCCGGCCTATCAATATGGTGGCAATCTAGTGTTTGGTGCTACAGCAAGAATTCTTAACAATTTTGCCGATACGATAAGCGAAAGAAATTGAAGGAGTATTTGTGACTGACAAATTACAAGCCTTGCAAGAATTAATACCTGAACTGGAGAAATACCCAGCCCAAGTCCAAGATAACTTTAATAAAGCTATTTCAGAAATGCCTGAGGCGCTTTCAGATGAGCAGAGATCAGATTGGTTGAAACAGGGGATCGCCATAGCTGCTCAGACTGTCCGTTCGTGGGAGGCCGCAGCTCACTTTTTTCAGGTAAGCCCCAAAGTCATTGCTTCGATGCCTTATAGTTATTTTGTGCGGTGGATGGAGTGTGGATCCTCTCTTTGTGAAGAGTCCCCGACTTTGGCATCGGCATATTTTGAAGCAAGCCCAGCAACGATGAGTAAATTACGTTCCAGGCATATTGAAAGTTGGGCGGGTTTGGGAGATGGATTATACAAGGGAACTTGGAAGTCTAGTACATTAGCCTGCCGTTTTTTTGCTGAAAGCCCTACTTTGCTAGATACTTTGTCTTTCCAACAGTTGGAAAATTTCGCTAATTTTCTCGATGCCCTTTCACATAGATCTTATGACTTGTCCTCTGAGTGTTTGACTCTGGGAGAACAGATTTTTCCGTTGGTTGGCGAAGACAAGGATGCTTTTTTATCTCTGGCCACAACTTTAGTAGATACAGGATGGAGAGAAGTAAAAAGTTTTTTTGAAGCTGGAGCAAAAGCACTGCCAAAGATACATCCAGAAGAAAGAATGAGATTCCTGAAATTGGCTGAGAGTTTGGTAAACAATGGGGGCACTAATATCCCTGGTACCATGCTTGAAATATCTCAGTCTTTGTCCCTTTTAGAGGAAGACAATCATCACATAGTTCTAGGGTTCGCAGAAACGTTGTTAGATGAAGAGCCCCTAGCCATGCCAGAATTTATTAAATCAGCTCCTATAGTGCTTGAAAAGCTCACGATAATGCAGTTGGGGCGTTGGTATCAGGAAGGCGTCAACACACTCTCTCAGAACAAGGATGGAGGGTTGGCTTTTTTTAAGATTGAATCATCCCACTCAGAAGCAGTGATTGAGACTTTATCTTCTGGGATAGAATTTGACCGAATCAAACCTGTTATGGAGATGTATTGCAGGGCTCTTGCTGGTGCAGAAATTAAGTTGTCACCTACTGATGCTCTTGTCGAAAAGAATATAGGGTGGGTTTCAAATGAATCTCCTACGACAGAAGGCTCCACTGTTTTTGTACCTACGGTTGTTGATAGGTATGCATCAAAAGAGGAAAATTACGCTTGGTTTAAAGTCGTATCCACTCACCAAGTAGCACATTTAGAGTTCGGCAGTTTCATATTTGAATTTGAAAGAGAGGCCGAACTTTTTGAAAACCTCCGGCTTGACTTGGAAAAACGAAGGATAGAAGCGTTACAAAATAAACAGGCCGAGGATTTATCGGGTGCTGATGAACCAGATAATCCAGAAATCTCTCAAGATCAGTCCCTGGAGGCACATACTGGTTTGGAGCGGGCTTGGTTGACGGATATGCAGCGATTTTTCGATTTATTTGAGGATCGTAAATTGTCTTTGGATATTTTCACAGTAGTTGAGGATGGGCGGCTCGATGCAAGAGTGAAAGCTGAATACCCAGGAATTAAATCTTCCTACATACAGGTACAGAGTGATTCCCATGAGAATAGGCCAGATATTAAAGAACTTCCAGCTAGGGAAGCCATGGTTGAATTCATGGTGAGACTCAGCCTTCAACAATATGAGGGAGTTTCAGCACCTTCTAAATACAGCAAGGAAGCTTCACAAGTAGCTCAAATAGCTCGTAGGGTACTAGTTTCTGATGCGACTGTAGAAGATACAGCAGAGGCGACTTTGAGGATTTACGCAATCATTTCGGCCATTCCAAATGAAGAAATCCCCCCAGATGATTGGAATGATATGGATTTTGAAGACGAAGATGATGAGGATTATGTTGATCCAGAAGATATGGAGAATTTACTGGAACAGATCGGTATGGGTATGGAAATGGAACTGCGACCGGAAGGGGAGGAGGAATATGAATCCTTGCAAGAGGTGGAATATAGGGGAGATTTTAAGCCAGAACTGGCTCAATTGATGACTGAGTTGAGGATGCAGGAACAAGATGAAATGAGTCAGGCTCAAGGTGAGCCTTTGACTCAGGAGCAGTTACAAGAACTTTTGGAAAATAGTGCGGAGTTGGATCTTCAGGCTACTGAGGGGGAAATTCAAGAGTCGAGCGGTATGTTTGCAGACAACATAATGAAAGAAGCGGGGGCCAATATGCCTCAGTCACCGGATGACTCGCAAGGGCCTTTCGTTCATGTAGATGAAGAAGGAGGGGAATTGGAGCCTGCTGAACCTGAGACTTTCGTATATGACGAATGGGATTTTAGGGCAGAGGATTATAAGCCACGGTGGTGTATTGTCAGGCAAAAAACCATGCAAGAGGGTGATCCCGCATATTTTGGAAACACGCTTAATGAATACGGGACTCTCGTAACGAGGATTCGAAGGCAATTTGAAATGATGGTTCCTGAAATGTTCAGGAAAGAGAGAAAACTAATAGATGGAGAAGATATTGATATCGATGACGTCATTGAAAATATGGTCGATATTAAGACAGGATCTAGTCCAGATGAAAAATTTTATTGGCGGAGGAACAAAGTTCAACGAGATGTGGCGGTAGCTTTTCTTTTAGATACTAGTGCCTCTACTGCCGAAGCTATAGATGAAGGAAAGAATAAGCAGGATGATTGGGATGCTCCTGATGATCCTGTGGAATATATGGTTTGGTTGAGAACGCGTCGTGGGGAACAGATGCGAAGGTCGTATAAAAGAATTATCGATATGGAAAAAGAATCCATGGTTCTTCTTATAAATGCACTGGAGGCCATTGGAGATACTTACGGCATATATGGGTTTTCTGGGTATGGAAGGGAGAATGTTGAGTTTTACACTGTCAAAGATCTACAGGAAGGATTTTCGGATAAAGTTAAACGTAGAATTGACAGAATTGCACCATTGCATGCTACTAGAATGGGGCCTGCTATAAGGCATGCTGCCTATAAACTGGACAATACTGATGCACGTACCAAGATACTGTTTTTGATAAGTGATGGTAGGCCACAGGATCGAGGCTATAGTAGGGAAGGAGTTGAAAAAGAATATGCAGTACACGACACAAAAATGGCATTGGATGAGGCAAAAAAACAAGGGATTAATTCATTTTGTCTGACCGTGGATAAAAATGGGCATGACTACCTAAAGACGATGTGCTCTGACATGGGATATGAAATTCTAGATGATATCAATGACTTACCTGAACGATTGCTAGTCTTGTATCGGCGATTGACTATGTGATGCCGGTTACATAAAAATATTTAAATATTTTAATTATCGTATGTTAAACCCCTATCAAGGCATTTTTCAGCTGCAATAGGGTAGAATTTTTCTATTGAGGCGATGCTTGGATGGTATTATGTTTGCATATTTTCGGTGTTGCCATAACCTATTAGAAACAATAGTAAATACCGTGATCTGTGATGGAGGAAATTTATGTCGAAAGCTGCTAATTTATTGGCACTGGAAGAACTTGGACAGTCAGTATGGTATGACAACATAAGTAGGGAATTGCTTGTTTCGGGTGGATTGAAAGAGATACTTGATCAGGGAGTCGTCGGGCTGACATCTAATCCCAGTATATTTGAAAAAGCTATTTCTTCATCTGAAGTTTATGATCCGGCCATCCAGAGCATGAATAGTGAAAAGTATTCAGATATTGAGGTGTATGAAAAATTAGCAATAGCGGATATACAAGATGCTGCCGACCTTTTGGCGGACACTTATAGTAATACCCGGGTCCAAAATGGATATGTGTCTCTTGAAGTAAATCCTCATCTTGCTAATGACACAGATGGCACGGTTGCTGAGGCAGAAAGGCTTCATAAAAGGGTTGATCGGCCGAACCTAATGATAAAGGTGCCGGCGACCAAATCGGGAATTCCGGCAATACATCAATTGATATCCAAAGGTATAAGTGTCAATGTCACGTTAATTTTTTCTACAGAAATGTATTCATTGGTACGCGAGGCGTATCTAAGCGGTCTTGAGAATCTTCATGCTAATGGTGCAGATCTATCAAAAGTAATTTCCGTGGCCTCATTTTTTGTTAGTAGAGTGGATACCGCCGTCGATAACGCCATCTCCGAGGAAAAACTTCTCTCAGATGAGTTAAAAGGTATGGCAGGAATTGCAAATGCCAAAATTGCCTACAAAGACTTCCGGGACACTTTCTCATCTGTTCGATTTGAGAAACTTCGCGAAGCTGGTGCTAATATGCAGAGACCACTATGGGCTAGTACAAGCATGAAGAACCCAGCATTGCGAGACGTTCTATATGTCGAAAATCTAGTGGGCCAAGATACAGTTAATACCATGCCAGATGTTACTTTGAATGCCTTCATAGACCATGGTAAATCTGAAAATACTATTACCAAAAATGTAAATGATTCCTATAATCACATAAATGAACTGATTGCTGGAGGTATAGATATGTCAGCAATCACAGAGGAGCTACTAAAAGATGGGGTCAGGGCGTTTGCGGACTCATTTGATCAACTCCTTGAGAATATATCTCATAAAAGGTCGACCTTGTCGGCTGTCCTGTAATCCGTTGTCATTATGTACTCTAAGCGGGATTCTACAGATTGGGATTCGAGCCTGCTTAAAAATGCACTTTCCCGTTTCTGGGATTCTACTGAAAATCCTGCTGTTGGCGAACCTTCCGGGATGTCTAACTATTTGGGATGGACATTGGGTTGTGACTGGACTCAAGAGGAAACAGTTTCATATTCAAACTTGGCAACTCAAATATGTATAGAAAATTTTCGATATGTATTGTTGATCGCGGTCGGGGGAAGTAGCGCAGGGGCCAGAGCGATTGTTTCTTTAGGCGATGACAGACCTCAATTCATATATGTTGATTCTTTAGTACCTGACACCGTCGAAAAAATACTGAATAAAGTAGGAAACGAGAAAACCCTTTTAATAGTTTCTTCTAAATCAGGTACAACCCTTGAAACAGTCACCCTTGCCAAGTATTTCTTGGAAAAATTATCTGCCATTTTAACGATGTCCTGTGGCTCCCAAAATGCGATCGCTATTACTGATCCTGGCACAGAACTTGAAACCTTCGCTCTTCAACATAAATTTAGAAGTGTTGTATATGGGAAAATTAATATAGGTGGCCGATTTTCTGAATTGTCTTCTTTTGGACTTTTTCCTGCCCTTTTGAACAAATCTGACGTAGCTTCCGTTGTTGATGCTGCAAATAATATGGTTTCTTTGTGTCACAACTTGGAATATCAACAAAATCCAGCAGCTTCTTTATCAGATTATTTAGGAAATAACCTTGCGCAAAGCAGGGATAAATTATATGTATACCTACCATCATCAATGAAAAATTTTGATATGTGGTTGGAGCAGTTGCTATCTGAAAGTTTAGGAAAGGAAGGTGTTGGAATTATCCCTATAGTCGGGGAACCTGAACTCTTGAATCCTTCGAAGGATGTTTGCGCTGTTATTTATGAGGATTTATCAGATCCTGATAAATCAGTATTTGAGCTTAGAAAGAAATTGGAAGATTATTCTATCCCCACATATGAAATACAGGTTGACGGGCCAGCTTGTATCGGAGGCGAATTTTTCAAGTGGAAGTTGTCCGTAGTTCTACTTGCAAACCTAATGGATATAAATCCATTCGACCAGCCTCAAGTCCAAAATTCGAAAGATATGACTAATAAAATTCTTGACCATTTTGTTCTTGAAGGAGAATTGCCTGTTACATCACCTACTGTAAGTTTCTATGAATGGGTGAGTAACATAACAAGTAGCAACTACGTAGCTATATTGCCGTTCGTGTCTATTGAGGATTCGGAACGAAAGTTGCTTTCTGGGTTGGCCATAGGTATTAGTTCTTTAACTGGCGCCCATGTCACTATAGCTTCAAGCCCATCTTATTTACATTCGACCGGCCAGATGCATAAAGGAGGACCTGCTTCGGGGGTTTTCCTTCAGTTATTGAGTACTTCGTCTGAAGAAGTACCAATCAGAGATGAAAATTATGGTCTTTCTACTCTTCTATCAGCTCAGGCTGACGGAGATCTCGAAACGTTGTTATCACTCGGACGCTCAGTCTGCAGAGTTAACCTAGGGCCTGATATCAATAAGGGATTGAGAGAGCTAGTGAGTGATGTTAAAGATATATATTTGAGAAAGTAACTTATTTGCTTCCCAATACATCGAGGGTTTTTGACATCACATTACGATATTCAGACAATATTTCATTGTTCAATAAAGAGGCAGGCCTAGATGTGTCTTGGTAGTCAGACCTGACATTTATCTCACCCAGATACTCAAGTTCTAATTCCTCAGATATCTCTTGCCCTGCTCCTTGTCCAAAAATTCCACCGGACATGTTTTCAACTACCCCTAATACATTCACCTGCAATTTACGGATCATGTTTATAGAACGTTTGGCATCTATTTTGGCCAGCTCTTGAGGTGTTGTTACAACGACGAACCCATCCATTGTAAGTACTTGCATGACAGTTAATGGTGCGTCAGATGTACCTGGAGGCATGTCTACAACTAAGTAATCTAATTCACCCCATTCAGTGCTTTGGAGCATTTGGTTTATAGCATTGTGGATCATGGGGCCTCGCCATATTATGGCCTCGTCCTCATTTTCTTGAAAGAATGACATGGACATTACTTTGACGCCAAATCTTTCTGGAGGCACCATCTTTTGCTCTCCCCCAACTGTGGGGTGTTCTGAAATTTTCATCGCCCTGACAACATTCGGACAGTCAATATCAACATCTAGAATACCAACTGTAGCCCCATCATTAGCAAGTGTAGCAGCCAGATTTACTGCCACTGTTGTCTTACCTACACCACCTTTTCCACTGTACACGCCAATTTTATTTTTTATTCCTGAAAGGGACTCCTCAATTTGACGCTTTTGGTCAAACTGACGTTTCATTGCTTCAATTCGAGCGCGTGCCTGAGCTGGGTTTTGTTGAGCCATGAGATACTCCGCCATGCTGATTCATAAGAACCGGTTTAATAAATGAAAACCTGGAATATTAATCCAATCCGAGTAAGCGTTTTCCTTCCTCAGTTATCATATCAGGAGTCCAAGGGGGATCAAAAACAAGGTCGACATTTATGTCTTCGACACCTTCTACTTCCGCCAATCTCCATTCCGCTTGTTGAGCTATATAAGGTCCCATGCCGCAGCCAGCAAAAGTTAACGTCATACTAACGTCTACATCTCCGTCCGCTACTTCAACTCCGTATACCAAACCTAGATCGACGATATTTACAGGTATTTCTGGGTCATAGACATCTCTTAAGGCTTCAAGTACATCATCTTTTGTGACTGTTTCAGAATCTGGCATTCTTAATCCTTATCGGGAGCACTTTACTTGTTGACACATGTAGTCAGGAATAAATTCTATATTTTGACTTCTTATAGTGTCAATAAAGGTTTAGCTAATTCGAGTCATCAGCAACTATTTTTCTCAAATCTAATATTTGATCTCTTACTATTGCAGCCTTTTCAAATTCCAGTTGTTTAGAGGCTGATTTCATTTGGGTTTCTAGGTCTTTTATCAGTCTAACTAAATCTTCCTTAGGCAAATCTAGACCTTTTACCAATTCTTCTCTCGACGGTTCAACGACAGATTTTACTCTTTCGGTAATATCCCTGATGGTTTTTTGTATACCTTGAGGGGTAATTCCATTCTCATCGTTATAAGCCTTTTGAATGAAACGCCTCCGATCAGTTTCTTCAATAGCGCTTTTCATGGAGTCGGTAACTTTGTCTGCATACATAATCACTTTCCCATCTATGTGCCTAGCGGCTCGGCCCACGGTCTGGATTAAAGATGTTCGGGAACGTAGGTATCCTTCCTTGTCTGCGTCCAAGATGGCCACCAAACTTACTTCTGGAAGGTCCAAACCTTCACGTAGTAGGTTTATCCCTACTAGAACATCGTATACGCCCATCCTTAAATCCCGTAGAATTTCGCTTCTTTCTAAGGTGTCTATTTCAGAATGTAAATAATGTGTTCGTATTCCAGATTCCTTTAAGTAATCTGATAGCTCTTCTGACATCCGCTTGGTGAGTGTGGTAACGAGACATCTTTCTCCTTTTTTGACTCGAGAGTCTATTTGATCAAGCAGGTCATCAATTTGGCCACTTACTGGTTTAACTTCAATTACAGGGTCGAGTAACCCGGTTGGTCTTATAACCTGTTCTGCAGTGGTTGAACTATTTTCAGTTTCATATGGCCCAGGGGTTGCTGAGACAAATACCACTTGCTTCACTTTATTTTCAAATTCCTGAAAATTTAGAGGCCTATTGTCGAGTGCGGAAGGTAATCTAAAACCATATTCAACCAGTGTCTTTTTCCTAGATTGATCTCCTCCGTACATTGCTCTTACTTGTGGCAAAGTCATGTGGGATTCATCAACGAAAAGTACAAAATCTTCAGGGAAATAATCCAATAGAGTATACGGTGTGCTTCCTGCCTCTCGTTGAGATAAGTGTCTTGAATAATTCTCCACACCTGCACAATATCCGGCCATTTCCAGCATTTCAAGATCGTATTTCGTTCGCGACTCTAATCTCTGCGCTTCAAGTAGTTTGTCTGCTGATTTTAAGAATTTTAAGTGAGCGTGTAGTTCTTCTTCAATGTCCTTAATAGCCATCTGCAATTTTTCTTTAGAAGTAACAAAGTGCTTGGCTGGGTATATTTCAACATATTCTTGATCGCCAAGAATTTCACCCGTAAGCGGGTCTAGATGTGTTATTTTTTCGACCTCATCTCCCCAAAATTCGATTCTAATTCCCAATTGCTCATATGCAGGAAGTATTTCTAAAGTGTCCCCTCGGACTCTGAAACGACCTCTTGCCAAATCATAGTCGTTTCTCTCATATTGCATATCAACCAACTTCCTTATTAAGTCACGTTGATTTTTAGATTCCCCTTTTTTTATCGTAGCGACAAAACCTTGATACTCTTCTGGGGCACCGAGGCCAAATATACACGAAACAGAAGCCACTATTAGTACGTCTTTTCTAGTCAGTAATGATCGGGTGGCTGAGTGTCGTAATTTGTCGAGTTCCTCATTTACGTCGGCATCTTTTTCAATATATGTGTCAGTTCTGGGCACATAAGCTTCTGGCTGATAGTAATCGTAGTAACTTACGAAGTATTCAACAGCATTTTCTGGGAAAAATTCTTTGAATTCTGTAGCCAACTGGGCGGCGAGAGTTTTATTGTGCGCAATGACAAGCGTTGGCTTTTGAATTTGCTCCACAACACAGGCCATGGTAAACGTTTTTCCACTTCCTGTGACACCGAGTAATGTTTGTTTATCCAAGCCACTTAGTATTCCGTCAGAAAGTTTAGAGACGGCAGCTGGCTGATCGCCCATTGCCCTAAAGTCTGCTGAAATTTTAAATTCAGGCATATTTCTACCAGTTAATTAAGTGAGAGGGACCATATTGTCTCGTCCGCCTCTCGATTATATGGGGTGCCATCATAATCTCCGGATATTTCCTGTATTTTAAACCCGCAAAATTCAAAGAGGTACCTCGCTTCATCAGTGTATAAATATCTAAGAGTGAAATCTGCATACCTTTTTGAAGTTATTTGGTCGTCTTTGCTCTCACTGATTGACAGCTGAGTATGTATCAGCTGGTTGTGATGGTCAAATCTACTGCGGTGGTGTAGCGATTTGATCGTCTCACTGTCATCTTCAAAATCTCTAAGATGGTAGAAAATTTCAGAATTCTGGTCGAACAAATCCCTGGTTGGTACAAACAGATCAATTATCAACCTACCCTCAAAGTCGAGGTGCTTTCTGATTGCGGTCAAGGCATTAATTTGATCGTCAACTGAAAGAAGAGATTGAAATCCTCTGTAGGGAAAAATTATTAAGTTATATCTTTTTTTGAGGTAAAGACTTCGTACATCCTGTAGGATAATTTCTATGGGAGCATCAATATCTCCAGCTTTACTTTCAAGTTGTTCTAACATTTTTTGTGAGTAATCTATGGCAGTTATATCAGCACCAGCCTCCATCATCGGGATTGTGACTCTCCCCGTACCGCACCCTATTTCCAGCACTTTCCCACCTAATTCTTTGTACTTTTGTAGATAAAAGGCTATGTCGTAATCCACATATGAATAGACCTCATCGTAGAGCTCGGCCCATGAATCGTAGTCTGTGCTCATCTATTTGTGATGTGTTCTAGGGCCATTCTGATTTTCTCTTCAGTGGTCAAATCAGGTGAATTTATGGACGATATGGCCTCCCTCGCTTCCTGCACTGAATAACCTAGAGCAGTCAGAGAATCAAATACATCATCGATTTCAGTGGCATCAGCTGGAATCGACCATGTTTGTTCCATTTTACCTTTAAGTTCTAGAAGGATCCTATTGGCGGTTCGGGTTCCAACTCCAGATACAGATTTGAATGCATTTACATCTTCTGCTGATACTGCAGCAGCAAGTGCTGAGGCATCAAAAGTTGAAAGAATGGCTAGTGCCAGTCTAGGGCCTACTCCGCTAATTGTAATTAGTGTATCGAAGGCATTTCGATCATTTTCCGATATAAACCCGTAAAGTGTTATTGAATCCTGCCTCATTTGTAAAGAGGTCAAAATTTTTACGGTATCACCTAAATCGCCGATATTTTCGACTGTAGTTGTGGGCGTACTTATTCTTAGAGTGATACCAGAAACGTCTATGTCCAAATACTCAGGACCTTTCGAGGTTAATTTACCTGTGACTGCTGATATTAGTGTGTTTACCATGTGGAACTTCCTATTAAATCATCTAGCATGTGGGAGTTAATGTGGCATATAGCTACAGCTAAAGCATCCGTAACATCATCTGAACCTGGTATGTCTTCTCCCCCCAGCAATAGACTAACCATTTCACTTACCTGTTCTTTTGAACTTCCACCATAGCTAGTCACAGATTTTTTTACTTCTTGTGGGGCATATCGAAAAACTGGGATATTGTTTTGAGCACCAGCAATGAAGACCACAGACTGAGCCTGTCCTATAGCAATTGCAGTTCGGGGGTTTTTGGAAACGAAAGGTTCTTCAACGGCTATTGCGTCAGGGAGAATTTGTTTGATCACTTTAGTTGTTTCTTCAAATAAGAAAGCTAAACGAATTTCAAGAGAGTCTTTTCTCTTGGGGGTCACCAAGCCATTATAAGGCGTTACCAAGTCCCCTGAAATTGAATCTACGACACCTAGGCCCATTTTAATGGTTCCAGGGTCTACACCCAGAACTCTCATTTGTATCCTATTATTCAGCCTGCCTTGAAATCATCCATAGCCTCTTCCGGGAAATCAGCATTTGAGTAAACCTTCTGAACGTCGTCTAATTCTTCTAGGGAATCCAGTAGTCGAAGCGTTTGAATAGCTTTCTTACTGTCTAGCATGACAGTGTTGCTTGGGATCATAGACAGCTCTGTTGAAGATACTTTGGCTTCGCTATCAGTTAGGGTAGATCGGATATTTTCTAAACTGTTTGGCTCTGAATACACATGCAAGGTTCCATCATATGTTTCAAAGTCATCTGCTCCAGCATCAATTGCTATCAGTGCTAGGTCTTCTGCTTCACTTGTATCTGCATCTACGACTATGACTCCCTTCTGCTCGAACTGCCAAGCAACAGCGCCACTTTCAGCCATATTCCCACCAGCTTTCGAGAGCGTTGATCTAATGTCTGAAACAGTTCTATTTTTATTGTCAGTAAGGGTTTCAACCATTATGCCTATCCCTCCAGGACCATACCCTTCATAGACCATTTCCGCCATTACCACTCCGTCGCTTGATTCTCCTGTGCCCCTTTTTATAGCTCTATCAATGTTGTCTGCCGGCATGTTGTTGTCTTTGGCTATTTGGACTGCCATTCGGAGCCTAAAATTCATGTCTAAATCTCCACCACCTTGTTTTGCAGCCACAATAATTTCTTTAGACAATTTAGTAAAAAGCTTTCCTCTTCTGGCATCTGTTATAGCTTTTTTGTGTTTTATGGTTGACCATTTTGAATGCCCAGACATTTTCCCAACCTCTGTGTGCTCAATTATAGGTTTTAAAATTTATAAACTTTACTCACTATTCCATTTTCCTCAGCATTTTATCATCAAGGAAAATTTTATATTTCTATTTTCGATCTATATTCTTCCTTTCCCTTGGCAAAAGACTTTAATTTGAAAAGGCCGCCTGCAAAGGTCCCGTTGTTGTCCGGATCTTCTCCTCCTGCGGTGGTGACGTATATGTCCTCATAGTTGGTTCCACCAAAGGTAGGGCAAGACACTTTTTTTACTTCAAAATTGATCCGGTCAATCTCTTCCCCATCGGCGTCATATCTGTAAAGAGCCCATCCGTCCCAACGGGCCGACCATATGCAGTCATCGGCGTCTACAGTCATGCCATCTGGGACGCCCGCATTGTTCGGAGTAGTTACAATAATTTCTCCATTTCCTATCCGGGAGTTGTCCGCATCAAACTCAAATTTGCTGATAGTTCTGTTGATAGAATTTGTATGGTAGATATGCCTCAGATCGTTTGAAAACCCTAGTCCGTTGCTAATCCCCGCATCTTCAATGACCAATGAGATTTTTTTATCTAAACCCAGTTTATACAAAGAGCCAGTTTTTTTATCACTTGGCATAGTTCCGCAAAAGACACTGCCATCAGGCGCTGCAATCACATCATTAAATCGGGAATGCTCTTCTCCTTTTATTTCATCGACAATGGTGGTTAATTTGCCGTCCCTTAGTAATCTAACTGCTCCTTTTTCCATGAAAAGTAATAAGGTGCCGTCTGTTTGGATAGTAAAGCCCCCAATTTGACCAGACTGTAAAATTTTTCTTGACGAATTGGATTTTGGATCATAGGAGTAAAGACATCCCACCGGGATATCAACCCAATATAGAAGTTCTTCATCGGGATGCCACAAAGGTCCCTCCCCTGTGCTGCAACTATAATTTGCCACCAACTGCATCAAATTAGGCCTCCTTGTGTTATGAACCTGTATTCTATATTAGGGTGAGAACAAATTTTATATTGAAGGATTAAAACACTTATAAAACTGTGATGACTCTAAATGTTTTAAAATCGACGCGGCCTAGGCAGTGGTCAAAAAACCTGATGGTGTTTCTACCGTTGGTTTTTTCTGCGAATGAATCATGGTCTGCGGATGATATTCAGTCTTTTTGGGGTCTTTTATTCAAATCTTGTGTGATATTTATTGCCTTTGTTTTTGCTAGTTCGGCCGTCTATTTGTTCAATGATGTGTTGGATAAAGGTAAGGATACCTACCATGCTGAAAAAAAATTAAGACCAATAGCCTCAGGGTTAATTTCGGTAAAGGCGGCTTTATCCCTATCTTTACTTTTTGCGGCAATATCGGTATTGGTTTGCACTTTCTTTATGAATATCACAGTGGTTTATATTTGCTCCTACTTAATCCTTATGGTGATATATTCACTTTCACTTCGAAGTATTTTCATACTTGATGTTTTTGCTATATCCGCTGGCTTTGTAATACGTGTTTTGGTAGGTGCAGTAGCGATAGATGTACCGATATCAATTTGGTTATATATTTGTATGGCTTTAGGATCTATGTATATCGCTTTGTCAAAGCGATATGCGGAGATTGGAACACTGAAAGGTAAAAAACCTTTGACTAGAGATTCTTTGCCTGGGTACAACACTGAAATATTAAGTAGGGTGAGCTATATATTTTTGGTTGGGACTATCGGGGCTTACAGTTTTTACGCGATCACGGCAAATAATTTGCCTTCTAATAATATAATGATTGCCACTATTCCTTTTGTGGTTATTGGCATGCTTAGATACCAATTTTTAGTCATCAAGAAGGGGTTCGGAGAGAAACCAGAGGAAATAGTTACCAGTGACTATTTCCTGGCAGCATCCATAGTTGTATGGTTGGTATTAGTTTTGGGTGTTCTACTCCTGTATAGATAACATTAAGTTAAGTTTATTCCACAGTTTCCAGCCAATCTTTGAGTTCTTTTTTCGTCTCTTCATCCGACAGAGCTTTGTGAATGGAAGCTTTTAACATTCCCATAGGAACACCGACGTCAAAATGATGCGCTTCGAAAATGAAACCCTTACATCCTCTGGTAGGTATTATTGAATTGATGGCATCGGTGAGTTGAATTTCTCCTAGAGCACCCGGTCTTGAATTTTCTATTGCCTTAAAAATATCTGCTGGCAAGATATATCTACCTATAATGGCCAAGTCAGAAGGAGCGTCTGGTAAGGCAGGCTTTTCAATCATTCCAGTTATTTGTCGGATTTGGCCTTGAGAATCTGATGTATCAATTATTCCCAGATTTGGAATAGTTTTAGATCCCACCTTCTTGATAGCTATTATTGCTTCGCCTTCAATAGAATGCAGACCCAACATAATTTTTATTGTCGGGTTATTTCCTAGGATTAAATCATCTGGTAGAAGAACAGCAAATGAATTATCTCCTATAGATTCTTTTGCCAAAAGGATGGCATGACCTAGTCCTAAGGGTTGTTCTTGAACAATGTATTCTATCTGGGCCCTACTTTTAATTTTTTCGACTTTCTCAAGTAAATCTATATTTCCCTTATCAGTTAGAGCGGATACAAGTGGATCATGATGGATAAAATAACTTTCAATAACCTCTCTTTGGCTTTCTGAAATAATCAATATGATATTTGTAATGCCGGAGTCGATTACTTCCTCTAGGCAGTAGTGCAAGGAAGGGTAATTAAGTATAGGGATCATGACTTTGGGAACAGCTAAGGTGGCGGGTAGAAATCTCGTTCCTAGACCGGCGACTGGTATTACAGCCTTGGAAACTACCATAATGAAGACCCCTCCCTAGTGATTAATTAAACCCCTCTGATTGTTTTGGCTCACAGATATTCAATGGTACCTTTTTAAATGATAATTACACATGTCTATTTTGAGGCATAAATACAGGGTTTTGGTAAGAAGCCACTAGAACATGAAAATAGAACATGAAAAAATTTACGTTAAAGTAAATATCTTACTAATAGGCTAGTGGGGATAATGGTGAGCATAATACAGCTTTTAAAGGAGTATAAATGCCTGACCTAGAAGTAAGACGATTGGGACGCACTGAAATGATGCCAAACGCGCTAGGGGTTGGCGCTGGATATTTAGGCGACCCTGATAGAACCGATGTGGAAGCTATTGAAACTATTCGTGGAGCGATCCAACAGGGAGTCAATTTTGTTGATACGTCACCTTACTATGGAGTAAGTGAATCTCGTGTCGGCTTGGCTTTGTCTGATCATTGGAGAGAAAAAGTATACCTACAGACTAAAGTGGGATCACATCCTAGATTTCTTCGAGACTTTTCAAAGGAAGCTACAACATGGAGCTTGGAGAATAGCCTTAGTATGCTTCGAACTGATTATCTGGATTCAGTATTAATACATGGTCCACGCTATGATATTGAATCGCCACTAAACGAATGCTTGGATGTGTTGGTTGATTGGAAAGCAAAAAATCGGATAGGGCATATTGGGATTGGTGTCCGCCAACCCGAATTCCATAAAAGAGCAATCGAAACAGGTCAAATAGATATTATTTTATCTTTTTTTGATTACTCTTTACTCTCTCAAGAACTGACTAAATCAACAATTCCACTCGCTTTAAAAAATGATGTTGGAATCATTTTAGGAAGTCCACTTCTTGCTTCACTTCTTGCGGGCCCTGAACCTAGTATAGATGTTGAAGAAGAAATGTCTGACGGTAAAACTAGTGCTCTTACTCCTGCAGCAGTAGGTGGGCCAACAGATTCAGCCGTATTACCGTTGGCACATAAAATGTGGGAGTGGTGTCATTTACGTGGAATAAACATACGTGACTTGGCAATTCAATTTGCTCTGCAGGCACCATTACAAGGTAACGGCATTGTGCTTACTGGTCCAGCCAACCTGAAGGAATTCAATGAGGTATATAAAAGTGCCACGACTGAAGTTCCAGAAAGTACTTGGCAGGAGTTTAGAAATGAATTTGGCATCGAATCTAACTAAAAATATTTTCTATAACACATTCAGGAGCCATATATTTTCTTTTTCAGCTGGCTAATTCTGAGACATCTTTGCCTTTGTAGACAGATTTTAGAATAGGGTCGGTGGAGCTTATTCCTGTAAAAAATATGAAGAATAAAAGTCCAGTGATTATGAGAACATTTGGTGCATTGTAGAGGTCGGCCAAATAGCCGTAACCTAAATTGGCAAATGCCATTATTCCACCGGCGTGAAGTATATAGAGGCTAGTGACACGACCCCTCAGCCTGTCCGGTGTAACAAGTTGGACATAGGTGGATGTAAGGGCCATAAATATTGATTCAGTGGCGCCCATCACTAAAGTCGCAATGAAAGCCATGGATATATTGAACGAAAACCCTAATAACAAAGGAGAAAGGCCACTCAAAACCCCCATTGATAGCAATAATAGGCCTTTGTGTCTTTCATTTCTGACCCCTGCCAATAAAAATGTTCCTCCGGCCGAACCTATCCCAAATGACACCACTAGTATTGCTAACACTGTTTCATTTACGGAAGATAATCTATCCTTTGTAAAGCCAGGGAGGATAGAGTCAAAAGACATTGCTAAAGCACAATGGAATGCTACAAGAATTATGAAAATAGCAACTACTCTTCGGGCGTATATGTAATTAATTCCCTCCCAAATTCCTCTAAAAGGGTTATTGCCGCTTGTGATTTCACCCGTAGAGGTTTTCCTTACCTTAAGCATGAGAATGACTGACCCAGCTCCGAACACCATACTACCGAGCAAGAATTCTGAAGTTCCGAAGGTAATTGATTGAGATATTCCTGAAATTATCAAAATTGACATTCCAATAACCCTGGAACCATGTCTGGTTGCTGAGTTTAGAGTAATTGCATTCAGTAAATCGCCTCTTGGTACTAGATTGGTTATCAATGAAACGATTGAAGCTTCTTGAGTTGTACGACAACTGCCTGCCACGAATGCTAGAAGGCACAAATGCCATAGTTCTAATATTTCCAGCATCGACAAAAGTGCGGCGAATCCAACAGTTATTATGCCCAATATTTGAGTGTATATAGTTAGTTTTTTTCGCTCTATTCGATCAGCTAAAAGGCCACCTAATGGCGAAGCAATCAAAAAGGGGATCATGGAGGCAAAGGTAAACCACCCGACCATGGAACTTTGATCTGACCTATCTAGTACAAACCACTGGCTGGCAATTAGAAATGTCCATGCACTTGCACCTCCTAAACCGCTGGCCCCCCAAGCAAGTGCATAATCTTTGTGCTTTAAGGCAGCGAAATGAGGTATATTTTGCAATTGCACTCCAAAATTACTGAAAATAGCTAAGGGCAGGCCCAATTTAGGTGGTTGTTAAATAGACTTGGTGGAGATAGGGGGAATCGAACCCCCAACCTCGGCATTGCGAACGCCGCGCTCTCCCGTTTGAGCTATATCCCCTCTTCGGTATACGCATCAAAAATCCTATCAATCCCCGTAATTAGGTGTCAATCACTATTGAGAATTAAATATATCACCAATAGAAAGGCAACAATTTTCCTGATGCCCCACTTATTTGACATACTGTTATAATCCAGCCAATTTTATAGCCCACGGTAGCAACAAAATTAGTCTTTCAAGGGGGTATTCAAATGCCTTACCCAGAACTCAATGGCGAATCTTTAGTCTGGATGTATGAAACTATGGTTACCATTAGGAGATTTGAGGAGCAGTCAAGAAGAGAAGCAGATGCGGGCAAATTGCGAGGGATGCATTCCTCCATAGGCCAAGAAGCTGTTCCTACAGGCATATGTGCACACCTTAATGAAAAGGATTACGTCTTAGGTACACATAGAAGTCATCACCATTGCATAGCCAAAGGACTGGATATTAATGAGATGATGGCTGAGTTGCTGGGCAAATCCACGGGGACGGGTAAAGGAAAAGGCGGCACTATGCACATAGCAGATATAAACAAAGGTATGCTAGGTGCGAATGGTGTTGTAGGTTCCAATATACCTGTTGCAACAGGAGTTGCGCTGACAGCGAAAGTGAAGGGGACTGATCAGGTTAGCGTTGTCTTCTTTGGAGATGGAGCTTCTAGTCAAGGAGTGCTGCACGAATCAATGAATCTTGCAGGGATATGGAAATTACCGATCATTTTCGTGTGCGAGAATAACCGATACGCCGAAGCAACTCCATTTGAATATTCAGTGGCGGGGGGGTCAGTGGCCAACAGGGCTGATGGTTATGGGATTCCAGGAGTTACGGTCGATGGGCAGTCGGTTCTAGATATTTATGAAGTGGGCAAAGAAGCTGTGCAACGAGCTAGGCTAGGAGAAGGCCCCACGTTGATTGAAGCACAAACATATCGTTATCAAGGTCATTTCGGGGCTGATGACCCGCTGGGTTATAGGAGTAAAGAAGAGCAGGACTACTATATGGCAAGGGACTGCATTGTAATGCTAAAGCAACATATTTTAGATGGTGGCCATGCTGATGAAACACAACTTGATGACATCGATACGCAGTGCTTAGAGGCAGTAAGTGCAGCTGCAGAATTTGCTAATGACAGTCCGTTTCCAGACCCGGAGGAATTGAATACAGATGTATATGTGGCATATAGGTAAATTAGGAGAAGAATGAAATGACGCAAACTCAATCTACCAGGCAGATAAGTTTCATACAGGCTATCAATGAAGCCCTTAGACAAGAAATGACTCGAGATCCTGACGTCATTGTCATGGGAGAAGATATAGCCGGTGGGGGAGAACGAGAAGATTTTCAAGATGCTTGGGGCGGGCCCATGAGGCTGACTAAAGGATTAGTTAATGATTTCGGCCGTACGCGGGTAAGAGATACCCCAATATCAGAAGCTGGGTTTGTTGGCGCAGGTGTTGGTGCTGCGGCTTCAGGCCTAAGACCTGTGGTCGATTTGATGTATGTGAGTTTTTATGGAGTTTGTGCGGATCAAATCACTAACAATGCCGCCAAAATGCACTATATGTTTGGAGGTAAAGTTAAGGTCCCTTTGACCATAATGACAGGAATTGGAGCAGGAACTAATTCTGCTGCACAACATTCGGAGACTCTTTATTCCATTTTTACCCATTTTCCAGGACTGAAATGCGTGGTGCCTTCAAATCCATACAATGCTAAAGGATTGATGACGGCAGCAATAAGGGATGATGATCCCGTTATTGTTTTTAATAACCGCCAACTGATGGGGTTGAGATTTGAAGACCATGTTCCTGAGGATTCATATATTGTGGATATAGGTAAATCAGATTTTAAGACGCAAGGGGAAGATATAACATTGTTAGGTATTGGCTATACCACTCGAGTTTGTATGGAGGCTGCCTCCATACTGGAAGAACAGGGATATTCAGTAGAAGTGTTAGATTTATTATCCTTATCACCAATGGATGAAGATGCCATACTTTCATCTGTTCAGAAGACTAGAAAAATAGTCATCGTTGATGAAGATTATCCAAGATGTAGTATTGCTAGTGATATATCTGCTTTAGTGGCTGAGGAGGCATTTGATTATCTAGATGCTCCACCAAAAAGGGTCACTGCTCCACATACCCAGGTTCCTTACAGTAGACCTCTAGAAGCTTTGTTTGTACCTACGAAAGAGAAAGTAGTGGCTGCGGCTTTGGAAGTACTTGAATAGGGGAGAGGATTCTTATGGCAATACCGATAGTTATGCCGAGGTTAGGCGATTTTATGACCGAAGGCATCGTGACAAAATTTACTAAAACCGCTGGTGATAGTGTAGCCCAAGGTGAAGTTATAGCGGAAATAGAGACTGAAAAAGTCAATTACGATTTGGAAGCTACTAATTCGGGCCTTTTTCATCCGGTCGTTGATCAAGGCTCCACTGTTCTAGTCGATGATGTCATGGGATATTTGCTCGAAGAAGGAGAACTTCCTCCTGAAGCGGAGAAATCGTCTGATAAACCTATAGCAGCTGAAAATACCCCTCAGGGAGCAAGACGGTCTCAGCCGACGAGACGCAATATAAAAGGGGATGCTGTACCGTCCACTCCTGGTGCTAGAAAACTTGCAGCTAAATTAGGGGTAGATCTTGAAAAAGTTACGCCAACTGGCCCAAGGGGACGAGTAGTTGAAGCAGATGTAAGGGCATTAGCCGACGCTCCTGGAACTTCAAAACCCACGACACCCCCAGGTTTGCCGAGGCCTATATCAGAAATTCCTCTAAAGGGAATGAGGAAAAGTATCGCGGGGAACATGAAAAATAGTTTGGCTAATACTGCGCAGCTATCCTATTTTCTTGAGGTTGATGTGACCGAAGCCCAAATGCTGAGACGTGAGCACGGGTTGGGCATGGCTGAATTTTTGATCAAAGCCACAAGTGAGGCTCTGATCAGGGTTCCTGCGCTAAACAGTGTATTGGTTGGAGATTCAATATTAAAATTCGATAGAGTTAATATGGCTTTTGCTGTGGCATTGGACGATGGATTAGTGGTCCCAGTTATAAGAGAAACTAACTCAAAGACCGTCCAGGAAATATCAGGAGAAGTGAAAACCCTTTCAGAAGCCGCAAAGAACGGCGACCTCGGCCCGGACGATTTTATGGGTGGAACTTTCACTATCTCTATTTTGGGATCAGTGGATGGATTCACTCCAATACTGAATCAAGGTCAGGTTGGGTTATTAGGCGTTGGTCGTTCGGTTCAAAAGCCGGTTGTTCGAGAGGGAGAAGTGATTATAAGAGAAATGATGACTTTGAGCCTCACTGGGGATCATCAAGTGGTAGATGGTGCCGTGGCAGCAAGCTTTTTTAGAAGACTGCAACGGTTGATAGAAAGTCCTTCTAAATTGTTCTCCTAGAAAACTGGGAAAATACTTTCTGGTTCGTAAACCCAATGACCGATGCCCATAAGGAGAACAAGTGTTACGAGACCGATGATAAACACATAGCCCGAATGTATTAACCTGCGATGACCCCCATTTTTGTATTGTTCGGTAGATGTGCAGGTTTTAGAAGGAGGGACTAGGAAATATCCCAAAGCTAAACCGGAAACAAATCCTCCTATGTGGGCCCAATTATCTACTGCGGGTATAACGAATCCAAAGGCGAGGTTCACGACGGCCAATATTATAAGTCCGTTGAGTGTTTGGTTTCCTGACTTTCCAAAGCTGTGTTTTCTTACATAAAAATAGGAAACAAGGCTGCCAAGGCAGCCAAATATCGCACCGCTGGCCCCAGCGCCGACAACCCCGTTTTCGATGTTCAAATAACTTGCTGAGCTGCCTATTAGCCCAGTAATTAAGAAAATAAAAATGAAATTCCAGTGTCCATACAAACGCTCAGCTAGGCCGCCCATAATTACAAGACTTATGGAATTTATTGCAAGGTGAGAAGCTCCGACATGAAGGAAAATTGCAGTCGCGAGTCTCCAGTATTCTCCTGACCAGATCAGATAAGAATCTATCGCGCCAAATCTTCGAAGATCAGATGGGTTTGTACTTCCTCCATAGGCTTCTAAAATTATCCAAAGAGATATGTTAATAAATGCTATCGCGTATACAAAAACTGGCTTTATGGAGGAGGGTACGATCTTTTGGTCCACATTAATGGTCTATGGTAAATCTAATGCCATTAAATCTTGATAAGTTTCTCTTTTCCTAATTACCCTAGCTTCACCTTCTGAAACCATTACAATTTCGGGACGTGGGTTCATGTTGTAGTTGCTCGACATTGCTATGCAGTATGCACCGGATGCTGGTACAGCCACTATATCCCCTGAATCTAGTTTGGGGAGTTCTACATCTTTAACTAAAATATCCCCTGTTTCGCAATATTTGCCTGCAAGGGTAACAGTACTGACATTCCCTCCGTCCATTTTGTTTGCAGCGACAGCTTCATATTGAGCGTCATACAAAGCTGGCCTTATATTGTCTCCCATGCCGCCGTCCAGGGATACATAAGTGCGAACATTTGGGATTTCTTTTGTCACACCCACCGTATATACAGCAACCCCGGCCCTTCCTACTATGGATCTTCCAGGTTCAATGATCAGTTCAGGAAATCCAATTCCTAAGTCTTCACATTTGTTTTTCAGCATGGAAGTGATTACTTCAGCATAATCCGCCACTGAAGGGGGTAGCTGCTCTTGAAGATATCCGATTGCAAAGCCCCCGCCTGGACTGAATTTTTTTAATTCTAGACCTTGGCTAAAAAAAGGTTTCAAATAATCAAGCACTGTGTCTATTGCAGTTGAATACGGTTCCAACTCAAAAATTGGAGACCCCAGATGAAAATGTATTCCTTGGAGGTCAAGATGGCTGGAATCTATTGCCTGTTTAATGGCGATACCACTTTCCCCAGTTTCTATCGAGAACCCAAATTTGACGTCCAGTATTCCTGTTGTGGTGTGTGCATGGGTATGAGCATCCACCGAGGGGGACAGCCTTAACATGATTCCTTGGGTGGCGTTTTTGGATTTAGCTATTGAGTTCAGTAAGTCCAGTTCTTGAAAGCCATCCACGACTATAGTGCCAACACCCAAATCTATCGCCTCGGAGAGTTCTTGAGGGGTTTTGTTGTTTCCATGGAAATACATTTTGCTGCAAGGAAACCCTGCTGCGTTTGCCACCGCCACCTCTCCCCCTGAGACAACGTCAAGCGAAAGGTTCTCTTCGGTGGCTATTTTTGCCATTGCCAAATTGAGGAAGGCCTTCGAGGCGTATGCGACAGAAGTTTTTGAGTATCTAGAAGTAAATTCACCCACAAAAGTACGTGCCATATTCCTTATAGTGTTTTCATCGTAAACATAAAGTGGGGTTCCATGGGTTTTGGATAAGGAAACGATGTCACATCCCCCTATTTCGAGAACTCCTTGGGAGTTGACAGTGGTGCCCATAGGAAAAACGTCGATATTTGAGAAATTCATAGAGTGTCTCCGGTTTAATGAACTATTCGGTAAATTTTATCGCTTTGTTCAATTCTTTTCTCCTCTATTAGTTTATTAATATGGGCTTGTATCTGTCTCCGCGCGGTATTATGAAGACCTGGATGTATGTCTTTGTATATGGCATTGAAAATATCGTCCATGGAATTCTTTCCTGAGGTAATTAATTCAAGCATTTGTAGCTCACGTTGATGCCTATGTTCAATTAATTCGTGAATTTTTTCTATTGGGCTATCTATTTCTGGTCCATGGCCGGGACATATTTTTTCAATGTCATAATTCAACATTTTGTGGAGGGATTTGATATACGAAGTCATGTTTCCCTCATCTGGAGAAATAACTGTCGTACCCAATCCTAGAATGTTATCGCCGGTAAAAAGTACTTTGTCTTCTTTCAAATAAATACATAGACTCCCCATTGTGTGACCTGGAGTGTGGATAAATTCTATGGTTGCGTTTCCCAAATCCAGCTGTTCTCCATCCTGAGGGGTTATACCAACTATAGCTGATGATTCTTTTTCAATAGCTATTTTTTCAACGGAAGTAGATATTACTGGCGCTTTCAATTGCTCACTTAATACTTGGGCTCCACCAATATGGTCACTGTGTCTGTGGGTCAATATGATCCCGGCTATTTCGGGTTTACCTTCGGACTCCCAAACTGAGACATGCTTTTGGATTTCTTCGGGTTTGCCGTGTGCTGTGTCTATATAGACTGATGTTTTTTCCCCACGCACTAGAAAAACATTGGGAGGGTATACCCCTCCGTATTTGAAGGGGTCTGGTTCGTTTTCACCTACGACTATTTTGGTTATCCTGTCTGTAACTTTCAATTTGCGTCCTTTGTTTCCTAATGTGGCAATTTCACAGTACAAACCTTACGAGTTTCAGCACAGCAGAACCATATGTCGCCTTGGTAAATAGTCATGCCATGTATTTCAGGTTCGGAGATGTGAATTTCACCCTGGATTTCCCCGTTTTCCGGGTTCATTTTATATATTTTGCATTCCTGTGTGTCGGCAAGCCACATATTCCCATCATCTATAAAGAGACCATGAGGTCTTACTCCGGGGGTAGGGATAGAATGTTTTACTTTCATGGTTGTCGGGTCCAATAAGAATACCTGTTGGGCTGGCGGAACAGCCACCCACATATTATTTGCGTCGACCCATTCCATGCCGTGGGCACCTGTTATTTGAGGGTTTTCAGAAGATCCATATTGAGTAACTACTCCTTTTCCAGGTGTATCAAATACCGCCTCAGTACTTCCGTCCAGATTCAATTGGTAAAGCTCCGCACTATATGTAGAAGCAACCCAAAGATATCCCCCTCCCTTCGTCACACCACTTGACTTTGATGTTTCGGTATCCAGATCTTCTAGGATAGATCCGTCAGAATAGGCTAATTTGTAGAGATGATCGTTACCTTGATCGATTGCCCAAAGTCCATCAGAATCTGATTGCAAACCGTTTGGTTGAGGGCCTGGGTGAATCCATCTTACCTCCGCTTGCATAAACTCCTCCTTACTAAAAATGCATTTGAAATTTCATGTCGCTTTTAATCTCATCAAAAAGCATTTTAGTATTGATTCGAAAGTTTGTTAAATTATTGACATGTGTAGGAAGGAATGCTAATCTCAGCAATACATGATTTGCTAGGGAAATTGTACCTATTTGCTCAAAGAAAGGAGTGGAGGGAAATATGTCTGATTCGACAGTTTATTATATGGACGCACATTCAGAGTCTACTGAGACAGCGTTGGCGGCAAAAATGATCACAGTTTTTGATGCTGCGGGTCTGGATGAGATTGTAAAACCAAACGACATTGTGGCTATAAAAGTCCACTGCGGGGAATGGAATAACTCTGCATATTTGAGACCTCTTTATGCCCGGCAGCTAGCTGACAGGATAAAGGAGTTAGGTGGTCGCCCGTTTGTTTGCGACACAACCACTTCCTCCTATTCCCCGTGGGGCTCAAGAACTTCTGAAATAGATATATTGCTGACAGCAGAACGGAATGGCTATAGTTCAGCGACATTAGGCTGCCCTTTCATTTGCGCTGACGGATTTATTGGCACTAGTGATTTTGTAGTCGACATTCCAGAAGGTTATATCCTCAAAGAAGCTTATGTTGCCCAAGCCATTGCAGCTGCTGATGCTCTTATTGCATTAACCCATTTCAAGGGACATAGCATGGGAGTCATTGGTGGTGCCTTGAAGAACCTAGGTATTGGAGCACAATCGAAGAGAGGTAAATTCAATGTCCATATGGGAGGTCATCCAACCTACGGGCTAGGCGCAGCTGGGGTTTTCCATCCAGAGAACTTCAAAGGTAAGGCGAATACTCCTGATTGGGAGATATTGGAAGATTGCTGCCCGTTCAACCTCTACCATATTAATGAAAAAGATGAGCTTGAGTGGGATGGGGATAAGTGCGCAAATTGCTTAGGCTGTTTTGGTGTAATGGGGCCCAGAGGATTGATGGATATCCCTCCTGTTCAGTTTGATGCTGTTGATGCAGCTATTGCCGACGCCTGCCTAGGTGTAGAGAAAGCGGTAGGTAGAGATAAAGTAGGCTATATCAATATGGCGTTGGACGTTTCGCCTCGCTGCGACTGTGCAAATCACGCAGATGTGCCCATAGTCCCTCATCTTGGAGTTTTCGCTAGCAAGGACCCTGTAGCGATAGACATGGCCTGTGTAGACAAGGCTAGAGAAGCTGAAGGAATAAAAGGGTCTGCTGCTGAAATGATGGAAGCACATCATGCCGGAGATAAGAAATTTGAGGCTGCTGCTGCAACATTCCATGGTCAAAGCGAAGTGACCAGTATTAATACCGGTCACGAGATAGGTCTTGGCAGTAGAGAATATGAACTAATTGAATGTGAGCCTGATAGTCCAGAACGTTTCAGGTTCCCTTACGACACCAGGCCAAGCAGGCAAAGGTTTGGGGAAAGATTCGAGAAGTTCCAGCCGTTCCCATACGATAAGTACGATGGAAAAGGCTTCAACAGATTGGATGTTGTTGATCTAGACAAAGTAAAGCATCACTATGAAGATTCGCCAGAAATAACAGAAGTAGGTGAGTCAGTTCATGCTGATGGCGACGACTAAGGTACCTAGCTGCCTTTAGGAGTTGGACACAAAAAGGGCGACCACTTAGTGGCCGCCCTTTAATTTTTAGCTAAAAGTCATATTGGGAGGAATTCTGTAAATGCCGCAATCAGGACAAGAAATGCTTGATGAGACAATATCCACTTGCAAATCTATTGCAGATGGTCTTGGTACGCAAAATCAAGATTGGGAAAATTCGGTTATAGAGATAGTGGAGAAATTTCAAGAGGTAAGTGGTACCTTTTTCTTCAAAACAATGCCAAGTGTTCCAGTTACTCGTACAGCTATGAGAGATGCTGCCTCAGCCCTAGAACTGAAAAATGCTAGTGATTGGGATGGGATGACTACCGCTGTGGAAATCCTAATAGCTAGCTCACAAAATTTGATTGAAAAAGCCGGTATGAAAGGAACAACCTTAACTTGAGCGATCCAGTATTGATAACCGGTGGAGCAGGAAGTGTAGGTAGACAACTGGCCGGCATGTTTCTGGCCGAAGGAAGGTCTGTTCGTATATTTGACCTGCCATTTATGGATTTCACGGGATTGGAAGGGGAACCTAATGTGGAGGTGTTGAAAGGGGATATCACTGATAGGGGATCCGTAAATGAGGCCGTTCTCAATGTAGGAGGAATTCTCCATTTGGCGGCACTTTTACCACCAACCAGTGAACGTGATAGAGATAAAACATTTGCTGTAAATGTGGAGGGTACAAGAAACATAGTGGACGCTCTAAAAACTCAATCTTCGAAGGCCACTTTAGTTTTTACCTCTTCAATCAGTACATATGGGGATACTTCTAATGAGACTGATCCGATCACTATTAGTCAACCACAAAACGCTATAGATATATATGCAGAGAGTAAAATTGCAGGAGAAAAGATTCTTATCGAATCGGGTGTGAATTTTGTGATACTACGGATAGCAAGTATCGCGGTTCCAGCATTTTTAGAGCCTCCTGAACCTTGGCCATTTACCTCTTCTCAAAGAGTAGAAATGGTTCATAGAGATGATGTAGCTGATGCTATAAAGTCTTCAGTTGATACTCCAGAGGCGGTAGGGAATGTATTCAACATTGCTGGTGGTTCAAGTTGGCGTTTAACTGGAAAAGATTATGTAGAAGATTTTTTTAATTTTATGGGAGCTCCTGTTGAGATGGCGGTATATCGGGAAGAACCAGGTTGGAATGATTGGTATGATACTACCGAGTCCCAGAAGATATTAAAATACCAGAATAGGTCTTATGATTTCTATTCAGGTGAGATGAAATCAATCGTGGAAGAAATGATGGCTGAGTAGCATCAAAGTAAAGTGAGGATTGGTATGGTACAGATAACTGAAAAATCTGTTGAGGAAAAAAGACAGCAACTTGTAAATATCATAAATGATATGGGTAGTGTAATTGTTGCCTACTCTGGTGGTGTGGACAGTGCTTTTTTAGCGGCTGTCGCTCATGAAGTTTTGGGTGAGAAGGCTTTATCGGTAACTGCTAATTCGCCTAGCCTTGCTCCATCTGAACTAGAGGATGCGATAGCCCTTGCAACAGACCAGCAAATTCATTACGAGATCATTGAAACAAAAGAAACGGAGCGGGAAGACTATCAGGCAAACAATCCAGATAGATGTTTTTTTTGTAAAGATGAATTGTATTCTCACTTAATCAAATTCGCTGATCAACGAGGCTACGCAGTAATTACCAATGGGACTAATGTAGATGACCTGGGAGATTATAGACCTGGTCTTGAGGCTGCAAAGCAGTATGGCGTGAGAAGTCCTTTGGTGGAGGCGGATCTTACCAAACAAGATATAAGAGATTTGTCTAAAGAAATGGGGTTGCCAACGTGGGATAAGCCTGCCCAGGCCTGCTTATCATCTCGAATACCGTATGGGACGATGGTGACTGTAGAAGCTCTTACGAGGATCGCAAAGGCAGAACATTTTCTCAGGTCTAAAGGATTCAAACAATTGCGAGTAAGGCATCACGATACTGTAGCCCGCATAGAAATTGAACCTAAGGATTTTTCGGCTCTACTGGACGAGTCCACTAGGACCGATATTACAGAATATTTCAAATCAATTGGATACTCATACGTAACAATGGATATGAACGGGTTTCGGTCGGGAAGCCTCAACGAAATTTTGACCACTTTTAAGAAGAAGAAATAGATTTACGCTGGGTATCCTAAACCATTTTACGGCTACTAAGATAAATCTAATCGTTTAAACAACTTTAGCTATTGTGAGGGTATAAACATGTCTAATATCGTTCAAAAAGAGATAGACAAATATGTGGCAAGGACTCAAGGATCCCACAAAAGACAAAAAGAGGCAGAAAAGGTTTTACCGGGAGGCAGTTCGAGAGGGACCGCTTATTTTGAACCCTACCCTCATTTTATTGAAAGCGGGCATGATCATTATATTGTCGATGTTGATGGCAATGAGTATCTAGACTTTATGATTAACGCGACAAGCTTAATACTCGGTCACGCAAATGCTAATGTGGCTGATGTAATCAAGGATCAAGCAGATAAAGGGGTAGCTTTTAGCGGACCTACTGATTCGCAGATAAGCTTGGCCAAAATACTCACAGATCGCATACCATCCGTTGATACCATACGGTTCACTAATTCCGGTACGGAAGGTACCTTGATGGCCATCAGGGCAGCGCGGCAATTTACGGGGAGAGAGAAAATAGTAAAAATTGAAGGCGGCTACCATGGCTCACACGAATATGTAGCAGTCAGTGTATATCCCAGTAAGAATAGTTTAGACCCAGATAAAACCACCGCTATACCAGAGTATTCGAAGCAACCTGATTCAGTTTTGGAGGATGTGATAGTCGTACCATATAACGACATTGAAGAGACAAAAAGGATGGTGGAGGAAAATTCAGAAACAATTGCATGTGTGATTATGGAACCGATAGTCTCATCATTTGGATACACTCCAGCGAACTTAGAATACTTGGAGTTTGTCAGGGAAATTACGACTAGGCTAGGAATTGTATTGATTTATGATGAAGTGCAAAGTTTCAGGGTTTCTCCTGGGGGTGCACAGGAATTATTCGGTGTTGTTCCAGATATGACCACCTTGGGTAAAATAATAGGTGGCGGTATGCCTGTGGGAGCCTTCGGGGGCCGCAGGGACATAATGGACTTATTTGATCCCACAAATGGTGGAGCAGAGATAGCTCATGCCGGAACTTTTAATGCTAATCCTGTAACGATGAGGGCAGGTGAAGTAGTCATGAATGCTTTGACGCCTGAGGTTTATGAAGCTATGAACAGTTTAGGTGAGAAACTGAGAAATCAGCTCAGGGCTGTATTTGATGAGTTGGAAGTGAATGCACAGGTGACCGGGGTTGGCTCTCTTTTTGGTATACATTTCACCCAAGATAGCATACGTAACTACAGAGATGTGGTTAATGCTGATTCAGATATGAAGCGAGCCTTTTTCGTAGGTATGCTCAATGAAGGAATTTTGTTGCAGTCAGGAGCAGCCGGAGCCTTAAATGTGTTTTCTGATGAAAACCATATTAATCAGCTAGTGAACTCCGCAAGAAAGGTAGTTCAGCGAATACGTTAATGCCTATACCTATTGAAGAGATTTCCAAATTTCCCCTGCCGGGAATGGATATTCCGAGCAGTTTTTCCTTTAGTCCTGATGGAAAGTATTTGACGTATTTGAAATCAGTAGATACATCAGGATATAAAGCTTTATATGGGCTAGATTTAAATACTAAATCTGAATTTCTGATTGTAGATAGCTTAGGGGATTCTTCTGCTAAAGAAACTCTGGAAGAACAGCTTCGTAAGCAAAGGTTGCGTCAGATGGCTGGTGGGATTTCCCAATATTTCTGGACAAAAGATTCAAAAATATTGATACCTCATCAGGGGAATATATATTGGCTGGATGGTCCTTTTTCAACTCCAGAGCTATTAATGTCTGCTTCAGATAATCCGTGTTTAGATGTTAAGGCTTCCCCAAATGGTGATTTCATTTCCTTTGTTCAAAATGGTGATATTCACTTGATAGAAGTTGAATCCAAAACCTCTTTTAGGTTGACTGATGGGGAAGACGATTCAACTAGGGGGTTGGCAGATTACATAGCTCAAGAAGAAATGGGTAGAAACACAGGGTATTGGTGGTCTTCAGACAGTTGTTACGTGGCATTTACAGAAGTTAACGAGAAACATATTCCGGAGTTTCTTATAAATCATGTCGGTTCTGATTCAGTAGGATCTGACGCGATAGAATCTCACAGGTATCCTTTCTCGGGACAGGACAATCCCAAGGTTAGAGTTGGAATTGTAGAAGTAGATTCAAAGGATTGTGTGTGGGTGGAATCCACCGAAGATGAATACATAGCTAGAGTAGATTGGTTTCCTGATAATTCATTAGTAATTCAAACTGAATCTCGTGACCAACAGCATCTCAAAGTCCGTCAATTTTCAATTGAAGATTCTACCCTGACAACGCTGGTAGAGGAGGATTCGGAGACTTGGATCAATTTACATAACATGCTAAAACCTCTGTCACGAGGTCGATTTTTATGGGCGAGTGAGAGAACAGGATTCAATCATATTTATCTTTATTGTGAAGGGAATCTCCTGCAATTAACCGAAGGGGAATGGCAGGTGGATTCAATAGAATCTGTGGATGAATTAGGCGGCACATTTTTTTTTACGGGTACCAAAGACGGCCATACAGAAAAACATCTTTATAAAATGTCTCTAGAGGGAGAAGGCTTAGAAAAGATCACTTCTGAAATCGGTATTCATAACGTATCTATCAATGTTAAGGCTAATTTGTTCGTAGATGTTTTCAATTCCCTGTCCTCTCCCCCAACGGTTGTTTTACGGTCTTTAGGAAACAACTATGTTATTGAAGCTGCAATACATGAACCGGCAGATGAAAGAATCGATAGATACCAATTAAAACCACCGGAAATTTTTCAATTAAAACTAGAGGACGGCACTGAACTTTCAGGAGCCCTATATTATCCAAATTCAGGTGACTTTAAATCCCCATATCCCACAGTGCTTAGTGTATATGGTGGACCACATGTTCAGCTGGTTACTAATTCATGGATGATGACGGCTTCACTAAGGGCTCAGTATTTAAGAGACAAGGGATATTTGGTAGTGGTGGTTGATAGTAGGGGAAGTTCTAGAAGGGGGTTAAAATTTGAATCTCCAATTAAAAACTTGATGGGGAAAGTGGAAGTTGAAGATCAGTCCTTTGTATTGAATTACCTAATAGAGAAAGGGATTGTCGATAAAGAGAGAATTGGAGTCTATGGGTGGAGCTATGGGGGATATATGTCTTTAATGTGTCTAGCCAAACGGCCAGATTTGTTCAAAGCTGGAGTAGCAGGGGCACCGGTGACTAGTTGGGATGGTTATGATACGCATTACACCGAAAGATATATGGGAATGCCTGCCGAGAATTTAGATGGCTATACTGAAAGTAGCGTTATGTCGTATGTCTCTGAAATCGAAGGGAACCTTTTGTTGGTTCACGGGCTCGTGGACGAGAATGTTCATTTTAGGCATACTGCGCGATTAATAAATTCTCTTAATGAGGCTGGCAAGAACTATGATCTGCTAGTCTTTCCCGAGGAAAGGCATATGCCGCGTCGCCTTGAAGACAGAGCATACATGGAGAGACGTATTTTGGAGTTTATTCAGAATAACGTCTAAGATTTATATCAGTTCCCTAATCTTCTCTATATACCCTTGAAATTAGGGGGTCTGCGAGATATGAAAGCATCTTTGCCCTCTTGAAAATCGGTACTATCGAAATTAGTGAATGGAAGCTCCTCATCTAATCCATCTAGCGATTGGTTACTAATTACATTTTGCAAAATGATTTTATGCCTCTTTTGAGAAAGTGGGGCGAGCGGTGTGATCTCGTTGGCCAGATTTAAGACAGTGTCCTCAAGTGCAGGGTCATCAACTAGCTGTGTTATCAGGCCCATACGAAATGCTTCTGTGCTATCAATTAATCTCCCACTCAAGAGTATATATGAAGCATTACCAGGCCCAACCAGATTCACAAGTCTTTTCATTTCTCTATAACCAACCAGAATGCCTAATTTCGCTACCGGGATACCAAATCTACTTTTATTCGATGCAATGCGGATGTCCGTGGCCATAGAAAGTTCACAGCCTCCACCTACACAAATACCACGAATCATTGAAATAGTGGGTACCGATAATGCTTCAATAGCATCAAGAGCTCCGTCAAAAGCCTTTGAGTATATTTTGGCGGTTTGGGAATCCTTCCTATGTGTTTCAAAATCTTTGATATCAGCTCCGGCTGAGAATGATTTTTCTCCCTCTCCTAAGAATACGGCTGACCGGATTGATGAATCTTCTTCTATTTTGTTAGCAATTTCTATTAATTTCAACCAGCCGTCATAGCTGATAGCGTTATGTTGTTCGGGTCTGTTGAAAGTCACCCGAGCAATCTGATCCTTGACTTCAAATTTGATTGGTTCTGACATTGGTTACCTTTATGACTATTTAAAAAGATGTATATCCGCCATCTACTGGAATGGATATTCCGGTTACATAATTGGAGGCGTCGCTCGCAAGAAAAATAGCTGTGCCTGAAAGATCTGATGGTTCTCCCCAACGATTTTCTGGAATCCTGGAAAGTATATGATCATACCTTTCTTGGTAGTTATCTTTAATTCCCTGAGTTAAGTCTGTGTGTATCCATCCAGGTAAAATGGAGTTAGCTTGTATACCATCCTTGGCCCAAGATACGGCCAAGGTTTTGGTTAGCTGCACAATTCCTCCTTTACTTGATGCATATGCAACCGCCCAATCTAAACCAAATATGGATGTCATAGAGCCAATATTTATGATTTTCCCTGATCCTCTATCTTTCATGTTTCCATATACCGCTTTGGAACACAAAAAAGCCCCGGTCAAATTAATGTCGATCACCTTATTCCAATCTTCGAGACTATATTCATGAGGTAAATTTCGAATGCCTATACCGGCATTGTTTACCAAAATATCTATCTTCCCGAATTTTTTTAAGGTGTCCGCGACCATTTTTTCCACTGAATTTTGATCAGATACATCAACTTCCAGCCCTAATAGAGTTGAATTTGTATCACTTAGACTGGCGATCGCTTCCACAGTTTTATTTTCATTCCTGCCAGCGATTGCTATGTCAGCTCCGGATACTGCAAATCCCTTGGCTATTCCTAGCCCAATTCCTCCATTTCCGCCCGTTATGAGGGCTGTTTTCCCTTCCAGATTAAATAAGTTAGACGACATAGAATCTCCTTAATGTAAATGTAACTTGCCGATTATAACGTCTGCCTCAATGGTCCGCTCGGCCGATATTCATTAAGGATTGATTTTGTCTGACTGCTAAGCATTCCGCCTTTTTGTTCTCTCGACGATAGAAGGTCGAGAGCCAACTCGGAAAGGGTTGCAGCTGGTTTGTCCTTATCAGGTAGAAATCTGAGACATTTCCTTACCGAAATTTTAGAAGGCTTTTTCGTTTTGTTTACACAGGTTCTGGCGAACGGACAATAATATGAATAGCAAGTTGCTACGGTGACGTGGTTGAGCTTTTTATTCCCTGTAATATCAGCGAGAGGCTTGGATAGGAGTTTGTCTAACCGTTTATTTAGTTCAGGTCCATAAATTTTCTTTTTCAAAGACAGCTCTAACAATTACTAAGTGTTTAGAACCGCATTTCCAGAACAATGAGTTCGCATTGAGACAAAGGGGTATTTAGATACTACACCATTCGATAGTACTGGAAAATGGTTTTGAGTATCAAATGGATGACATTTAGCGATATCTTAGTTCGCTTGTACTCGCTGCGTATAGAGAACCGTCTCTTATTTCCTTCACTTGGTCTGCCATCGACAATAGGGAAGAATCGTGTGTTGCTGCGATGATGGTCATTCCTTGTGTTACGACCATATCTTTGAATAGTCCAAATATAGACTTAGCATTATTTGAGTCCAGCTCTCCTGTAGGTTCATCGGCTAATATTAAGGGAGGACTACCAACGATGGCTCTCGCTATCGAAACTCTCTGTTGTTCACCCCCGGAAAGTTCATATGGTCTGTGATTAGACCTAGGCAAAAGGCCTACCATTTCTAGAGCATTATTTGTTTTTTCAGAACGTTCGGAGTGACCTACTCCTGATATTCTCAAAGGCAGCTCTACGTTCTCAAAGGCTGATAGAAGAGGTAGTAGTCCGAAGGATTGGAATATAAAACCGATTTTATTTCTCCTAACCTCAGTCAAAGAATTTTCGTCCATGAGAGCTATGTTTGTTCCGTGAAGCAAAACCTCGCCACTTGTTGGTTTATCCAGTCCAGCCATTACATTCAAAAGTGTTGTTTTCCCAGACCCAGATCTTCCTACAATAGCTATGAATTGCCCTTCGTAGATATCCATGTTGATGTCTTTTAAAGGTGCAACGGTCTCTGTTTCAGACACATAAGATTTAGATACGTTTATGAGTTTGAGTAAATCGTTTTGGAAATTCATTTACTTTCTGGCTTGGAATTTATGGAGGGTTTTATTACTATTTCGTGATTTTCAATTTGGGCACTTACTTTATTGGTTATACCAGCTGTTTCGATTAAATCTTCTGGTATTTGTACCCGACCGTTAGAATCCACCAATAAAGATTCTTGCAGTGGGATTTCTTTGTCTATCTGTCCACTGATTTGAACATTTGTATCTTGGCGGGATATCTCAGAAGAAGTTTTCCCATCTTTAATAACTACAACACGGCCTACCTTGTACGCTATATCTGGATCGTGAGTTACGATCACGATGGTTGTTCTATTAACCCTGTTTATCTCCCCGAACAAATCTAGGATTTCAGCAGCTGTTTTGTCATCCAATTCGCCAGTTGGTTCATCTGCAAGGATCAGAGAAGGATTGTTTGCCATACCGACTGCTATAGCTACTCTTTGTTGCTCTCCGCCCGAAAGCTGGTCCGGCGTGTGGGATAACCTGTGGCTCATGCCCACCATGTTTAATAGGTGTGCTGCCCTCTCCCTTCTTTCCTTGTTTGAAGTGTCAGCTAACAGCATTGGGAGTTCAACATTTTCTGTTGATGTAAGGTAGGGGAAAAGATTTCGGGACGCTTCCTGCCAAATGAAACCTACTTCTTCCCTATGAAACTTTTCCATTTCACGCCCTTTCATATCGATTAGATCCCTGTCGTCGATGGTTACTTGTCCGGCTGACGGGATGTCGTATCCGGCAAGGATGTTTAATAGCGTACTTTTACCGCTGCCGCTTGCCCCGACTAATGCCACGACTTCTGATCTGTTGACCACAAGATCTAAGCCTCGTAATGCCACAACTTCAAGGTCAGCGACTTTGAATATCTTGAACAGATCTTTGCAGATTATATGTGCTTTTTGTGGGTTCATTAAATGTCATTACCAAAAAAGCCCTTGTCTGACTGACAAGGGCTTTTTTAAATGAATAGCGTTTTCTATTTCTATAAGCCTATTATTTCCGCTACATTTTCCAGATGGAAATCTGTATCTCCAAACATGATTTCAGATGCTTTGGCTCTTCGAGAGTATAACTGCATATTATGTTCTTTAGTGAAACCAATGGCACCGTGGGATTGGTGGCCAAGAGCGCATACTCGTCGGTAAGCATCGCTCACCCACGCCTTTGCCATTGCAACTTCTCGGTCAGCGGGCAATCCCTCTGACAAACGCCAGGCTGCCTGATAGGTAATAAATTTGGAACCTTCTACATCTGTAGCCATATTTGCGCAGTGGTGTTGGATTGCTTGGAAGCTGCCAATTGGGCGTCCGAATTGGGTTCTTTGTTTGGCATAGTCAACAGTCATATCCAATACTTGTTGCCCGCCCCCAGACATCTCAGCACATTTTCCAATGGCTCCCCACTGCATAACTTTCTTGATGGTTTCCCACCCTTTATTTTCAGTACCTAGTAAAGCAGAGGCAGGCACTTTTACGTTGTCGAAAACAACCTCAGATTGCCTGTCTGATGCAATGGTTTTTAGCAGAGTTTGATTAATGCCATCAGATTGAGTTGGGACTACGAACAAACTGATGTCTTCATTTGAGCTTCCTGTTTTGGCT
>RQOP01000047.1 GCA_008373095.1 SAR202 cluster bacterium
TTAAGTAAAGCGGCGCTTATTTATTAAGACCTGAAAACACCATTAGGAATATATAATGGCCTTACAAGAATCACTACTACAAACAGACGCAAAAATATTTATCGAGCGTCATGGTTTTCAACTCCCATCCGTCTATTCGAATTTCCCTCATGAATATTTGGCTGCTACGACCCAGGTAGGTATCCATGATGCCTCCTATATGGGCCGGTTGAAGGCCACCGGCGAAGACAGCCTAGACTTACTCAATCGCATGTCTACCAATCAAGTTCTTAACTTAAGTCCAGGTGAAGGTACCGTCACAGTGCTCACCACTGATCGTGGTCGAATTATTGACGTTTTAGGAGTGGTTAACCAAGGCGAACATGTAATTTTACTGACCAGCCCAGGACGTCAACAGACTGTCATAGACTGGCTCGATAAATACACGATCATGGAAGATCTAGTGATTGAAGATGCCTCATTAGAAATGACCATGATTGCTTTGGTTGGCCCAAAATCAAATATGCTACTCGGACTCAATGACATTAAACAAACCTCTTCTAAAGATGCTCTGAGCATTCAATCTATTGAAATTGGAGGTTTTGATGTTCAGGCGTTGAACCAACCTATGGGCGAGCTATCACGTTACTGGTTGATAACTGAACCTGAATCTGCAAATGCAGTTTGGCAGCATTTGACTGACGCGGGAGCCATACCGGTGGGTGCCACAGCAATGGACGCTGTGAGGGTAAACTTTGGAATTCCTGAATTCGGATCCGAACTTGGAGAACCATTCAACCCATTGGAGGCCGGTCTTATTGGGTCGGTCGACTTCACCAAAGGATGTTATATCGGCCAAGAAGTAATCGCTCGGCTAGATAGCTACAAAAAAATTCAAAAGTTTTTGGTATCTCTGGCTTTTGATCCAGAAACAGTAGTATCACCTGGAAATGAACTGCTATTAGATGGGCAACCAATTGGGACTGTCACATCTGTTGCCCCTGAAGCAACAGATGGTGTTCTAAAAGGATTAGGATACGTCAAAGCAGCTGTAGCGATCCCTGGAACCACTCTCGAACTTGAAGGTTCAGAAATAGGCTTAGCTAATATACTAACCTTTGCTCAGCCCTACGGACCATCCAAAGACTAAGTAATTAATCTCTCGATGGCTCTATCTTGCCTTCTAGGGTCGTAGACAATAGTGTTGAAAAATCATATCCGCGTTTTCGCATCTCTTCCGACCCCCCTTCGTTTCGATCCAATAGAGATACAACTTTTACCACAATACATTCAGCTTCTTCAGCCGCTTCTATAGCATGGAACAAAGAACCTCCAGTGGTGCAGACATCGTCTACAATGGCTACCTTGGTACCTCGCTTCAGCGGTCCCTCTATATTCTGTTTAGTGCCATGGTCTTTGCTCTCTTTCCTTACTATAAATGCAGGTATCGACCCTCCACCTAAGTGACTTGCCAGCGCTACTGCAGTCACGATAGGATCTGCGCCCAAAGTCGTTCCACCAATCGCCTCAGCTCCAGCTTTTTGCAATATGGGAAGCAGAGCTTGAGAAATCAAGTGAGCGCCCTCAGGATCAAGACTTAGCAGCCGCCCATCAAAGTAATAGCTGCTCTTCTTGCCTGATGAGAGGGTGAAATCACCATATTTAATCGCACCGCGATCCAAAGCCAGATTCAAAAGCCGGTCGATAGTATCGTTCAATTCGTTGTCCTTCCTTCTCCGATGGTCAGATAAAGTTTCTGATCGAAGATATATTTGGCTACTACATCAGGCACCAGTCCAGAAATGGATTTACCTGTAGCCAATTTATTTCGAAGTTCAGTAGCACTAACATTAATGATTGGTGAGGAAATATTTCGAATACGTCTTTTGGCAGCAGGAACACGTTGATAGAATTCATCCCAATTAAAATTCTGTTCACCAGAACGGTTCAATACTAACAATTGACAGAGTGATAGCACTCGTTCTGGATCTTTCCAGCGATGTAGTTGATTAAGGACATCCATACCTACGATAAAGAACAGGTTGACCTTTTCTGGCAAATTTGCCTTTATCTCTACCAGAGTATCGACACTATATGAAGGGCCTGGTCGACTGGTTTCTATATCACAGACTTCAAAACCCTGAATATCATTCGTTGCCAAATGAACCATTTTCAAACGATGTACAACTGAAGCACTTGGCTTTGCTCTTTTAAATCTTGGGTGTCCAGCTGGAATGAACAATATTTTATCTAGGCCGACTTGCGTGGTAGCTGCAGCGGCAATACCTAGATGACCTATATGAATAGGATCAAAGGTTCCTCCTAGAATACCGATATTCATCATCAACGGCCGTCTAGAACCAGGTCATTTCAACATCACCGAACCGGATTGTATCCCCTGCTTCTATTCCAGCATCAATCAGATTGTTAGCCAATCCTGAGCGTCGCATTTCACGCCATAGTTGTAACAAGACTCTTTGATCTTTGATATTTGCAAAAGCAGTCAAACGCTCCATCGATTCTGATTCAACGACAAAAACACCACGGGAGTCACGCCATACTGATTCTTGAGATGCAGAACGTTGAGGCCGAAATCGCATGGGTTCTACTTCAATATTTTTATTTGGTCCTTCTTTAGGCACTTCTTCTAGAGCTTTGATGATACTTCCTTTCAGTTGGTCTACTCCTTCACCTGTTGCAGCAGAAATGAAATGGACTGTATATTTTTTATCCCCAATTGCTTTTAATAAACGAAATTCAAGATCCTCTCTAGATTCACGAACCTCAGTGATATCTAACTTATTGACTACTACTAATTGTTTTTTAGCTGACATCTCTGGATTGAATTGCGCTAACTCCTCATTAATCATCAAATAATCTTCTACTGGATCTTCCGACATCCCATCTAACATATGGACATATAATTTAGCTCTTTCAGCATGCCTCAAAAATTCATGGCCCAATCCAATGCCTTCATGTGCACCTTCTAAAAGCCCCGGGACTTCCATCATCACGAAATCGTTTCGACCTACCTGAACTACTCCCAATATAGGTTCTACAGTTGTAAACGGATAATCTGCTACTTTTGCTTTCGCTGCTGAACACATTGAAATCAGAGTAGATTTGCCTGCATTTGGTTTAGCAAGAAGCCCTACATCAGCTAATAATTTTAATTCTAAATAAAGAACTACACGCTCACCTTTTTCGCCTCTCTGTGCTAATACAGGTTGCTGATTGGTTGCACTAGCAAACCTAGAATTACCCCAACCACCTCTACCACCCACAGCTACTAATCTAGGATTTTCATTAGTAATATCATCAACAAATTCTTTTTCACCTTTGGTATTCATACGATAAATAATTGTTCCAAACGGTACTGGAATAGTTTTGTCATCACCATTAGCACCACGCCTGTTTTTACCTCCGCCGTGACCACCATGTACAACATAAACAGTACTATTAAATTTTATATGCAACAGAGTATTTAACGAAGAATCTCCAACGATATAAGCGCTGCCACCATCTCCACCATCTCCACCGTTAGGGCCACCTTTAGGTCTATATTTTTCTCGAAGAAAACTACTACATCCATTTCCACCGGATCCGGCGTTAATATTTAATCTAACAGTATCAATCATAGGATTTTTATATATAAAGTAATAAATATAATAAAGGTGTGGATTAGTTGATAATTAGCTGTAATCACGCCTAATTAATCGTTGAATATACATATTTTATCATGGAGTTAACTAATCTCATGGTTGATATTTTTGTACTATATTGAGGATGAGATTTAGAGATCCGTTGTTAAATTTATCAGCAGATTTATATTAAAAATATTTATCCAATTACAACTCAAAATTATGTAGAGTTACCCACTCAAAGTAATTGGTTATGCACAATAGAAAAATTATCGTAATTATCTTATTCCAAGATTGAATAAGATAATTGTTAACAAGCGAAGGAGGAATAGTTCTGGTAAATAGGATTGCTTATATTAGTCCTGGTGGTGAACTTTTTACCGTGGATCCTACCGGTACTAATCTTGTTCAGCTTACCGGTAATATCAAAGATCAAGTTGATATACCTGGTCTTGATTTGAGAAATGGTACTCAATTTCAGCCGTTGCAGTTAAATGAGTACCATACTTGGCCAACTTGGTCGGCAGATGGAATGAAACTTGCTGCGTCTAAGGTAAAGCTAAATGGAGATAGTGCAGATGTCTCCATTCAAATCTTAGACGCATTTACTGGGCGCAGCGAAACTATTTATGAGAATGGTCTAGCTGGGCTAGTTGCAGAAGGAGCGCCTCATTACATCTATTGGGCCCCCATTGGAAATCAACTATCTTTTCTTGCTTCTACTTCCGATGGGTTATCTCTTTTTGTTAAAGACGAACAACTTAGCAATCAAGTCAATGTAATTAATCGAGGGGCTCCGCTTTATTACCAATGGTCATCTAATGCTCAATCAATGGCAATTCATTTAGGTCTTGATATTATTTGGGCTAATGCTCCCGGGCCAAATGGTACCACGGAGTCATTTCGATCTGCTGGAAATTTTAGAACACCGGCCATCTCACCAGATGGTCAAGACTTAGCTTATGTGGATGAGGATGATTCTGGTTCGGCTTTATTTATTTCTCCTGTTAGTGACCTTAACCAATCAACTAAGTTCATTAATCTTGGATATAATTCCGCGGTCATGTGGTCACCAGATGGAACGCAGTTGGCTATTGCTAATCAGTCTAACCCAGGAACGCCATTATACGATCAGTTGATGTTAGTTCCATTAGACGGTAGTCCGGCTATCAATTTGACTTCTGGAAATAATCCTAGTGAAGTCTGGGCGTTCTTTTGGTCTCCCAAAGGAGATAAGTTAGCTTGGGTCGCTGTTAACCCTGAAGAACAAGAACTTGAGTGGATGGTTTCACCTAGCAACGGCTCTTACAATAAAAGTTTGTTCAGTTTTCAACCTTCTTCGGAAGTGTTTATTATGCTCAGCTTCTTTGATCAATACGCGTATTCCCACTCACCGTGGTCCCCCGATGGCAAATCGTTAGTCGTAGCAGGCACTAAAGGTAAAGTGGCCCTACGAAGTAACGGTCGAACGCCTACAGGAGACCGTATTTTTGTGCTGGATGTTGAAGGTAATGGAAGTCCCAGTGACTTGGGAGCTGGCGTCTTGGGTGTTTGGTCGTGGAATTAAGAAAGATAATTATATTACTTGCTTTTTTAGTTGGCGGATTATTTATTGCTTGTGGGTCAGATTCTAAAAGCAATCAAAATGCCATATCTTTAGAAACCGATCCCGCATCTATAATGAACCAGGCGGTGGCTCAGTTACTGGCTTTGCGATCAGCTTCTTTTAGCTTGAATCATCTGGAAGGCAATACGATGTTAGTGCCTGGAGTTCTGATGACCAAAGTATATGGAGAAGTTTCTATACCAGATCGTTTCAACGTTACAGTAGAAGCCGAGGCGGAGTTCCTGAAATCATATTTAGAAATCAACATCATTACTATCGAAGATTCCGCTTACATGACAGATATACTCAACGGAAGTTGGAGTCAAGTATCACCTGAAAGGTTGCCATTCAACCTTTCAAACCTGGGACAGACCTTGGCCGCTATTGTGGAGGCCGTGGAAGATACTAAAATACTGGGACAAGAGCGGCTGGGAAATGTAGAAACTCTTCATATTAATGGACAGATTGCGTCAGAAGATTTATCGGGATTAGTCCCAGGATCTGGTAAAGGATTTCCAGTGGAACTAGAACTGTGGCTGGATGAGAGCCACGGTCTTCTTCAGCAAGTACTTATTCATGGACGAGTAGTTCCCACTGATGATAAAAACACTGTTCGTGAGTTGAGACTTAAAGATATTAACGTGCCAGTGGTGATCGAACCTCCCAATGAAGTGGGTTAACCTCAGGTTTATGCTGAGGAAACACCGGACGCTTCCCATACCATTCGTTCTAAGTATTATTGGTTTTGGAGCATTTGTAACAGCTCTTGATCAGACCGTTGTTGTTACAGCTCTTCCCCAGGTGATGCTTGATCTTAGGGTACCAATCTCTGATTTGGACCGTGTCTCTTGGATCATTACTGCTTATCTTTTAGGTTATACCGTCGCTATGCCTGTGATTGGTCGCTTGGGCGATGTATATGGTTATGTTCGAGTTTATCAGGTCTCATTATTGATCTTTTGTATTGGTACTAGCCTCGTCGCTGTTTCGTCCAATTTGGAGTGGATGGTTGGTGCTAGGGTGGTTCAATCAATTGGCGGTGGCGCCGCGGTTCCCATCGGAATGGCTTTGGCTACGACCATGGTTTCCGATAGTCAAAGGGGGTTTGCATTAGGTATCGTTGGTGCTTCAGCGGAAGCTGGTTCTATGCTGGGACCGGTTTACGGTGGAGCTATAGTTGAAGCGCTGAATTGGCGGTGGATTTTTTGGTTAAATATCCCTCAAAGTATGGTGATTTTCTTAGCCCTCTTTTGGCTTCCAAATCAATCTCGGATGGAAGACAAGGTAGATTACTTGGGTGGTGTGATACTGGTTGGGATGTTGTTGATGTTTTCTTTGGCATTATCTATCGGCGGGTTGTTTACTTTTGATTCACTTTATCCATTTGTCTTTCTTGTTGTCGGAGTGGGCTTGATTGTCTTTTTGGTTATGGTGGAAGCTAGGGTGTATCAACCACTGTTGGCTCCGGTGTTGTTCCGTTCATGGGCGTTTTTGACCGCTAACGCAACACAGGTGCTAGTCGGAGTGGCTTTGGTAATTGCTATGGTCACTGTTCCTTTTATGGCCAACACTATTATGGGTAAATCCTCGTTTACAGGAGGCCTATGGCTTCTCAGGTTGACTGGAGCAATCTCTATAGGTGCTGTAATCGGAGGGCTGCTTGTGAACCGGGTTGGATCTAGATTGTTGACTGTGGTTGGTTTGGGTCTTGTGGCTCTTGGTATGTTCCTGGTTAGTGGCTGGGACCTGGATGTAGGGGATCCAGAGCTAACTATGCATCTAATGATTGCTGGGTTTGGTTTCGGTTTGGTGGTTGCTCCGATTGCTCTGCATGCTATAGGTTCGGCGGGTGACGACTATCGGAGTACCGCGGCATCTCTGGTAGTCGTGTCTCGTGTGATGGGTATGACGTTTGGAATGGCGGGGCTTTCAGCATGGGGAATGGATCATTTTCAGGTACTTACTAGTGGTTTAGAGTTTTCTCTAGTGCATCCAGGTGAGGCAACCGGTGTGTTTCAAAGTCGATTGACAGAATATTCCGCTAATGTAAATTTTGCTAGTCTTCAATTGTTTCAACAATTCTTTTTTGTAGCAGCGATTATTTCGATAATAGCCATGGTTCCTGCGTTAGGCATGAAACGTCGTTGATTTCTGTTAGCAAACGGTAGTTTTAAGTTAGATGGATTTGACTGGCCAACCGATGTACGGTAGTGTTGGAATGCTCAAATAGGTAACTTATCCGACAAAACCGCCAAATCTGAATTGGTATATTTTTGGATCACGAGCCATTTGAAAAGAATTTACGGAGGAGATGGAACGTTAGAGATGTTTGTCAAAAAGCATGCAAAAGCTAGCCTATTGGTGCTTTTGGTTTTGATGTTCTCTGCCTTTGCCGCAGCATGTGGCGAAGACACTATTGAAACCCTTGAAGTAATCAAAGAGGTAACCAAAGAAGTAGAAGTACCCGTTGAGGTAATAAAAGAAGTAGTCAAAGAAGTAGAAGTAGAAAAAATCGTTGAAAAGATAGTAGAAGTTGCGCCTACTAAAGAAAAGCGAGAGATTGTATTTGGTGGTCTGAACTGGGACAGCGCATTAGTTCAGAATGGGGTTGCCCGTTATATCGTAGAACACGGTTACGGTTATCCAACAAGTCAGATTGAGGGTTCGGCGCTCCCATTGTTCCAGGGCCTTCGTAAAGGCGACGTTGACCTAACTATGGAGATCTGGCTCCCGAACCAGGACACAGCTTGGAATGAAGCTGTAAAAGCAGGCGAAGTTATACCGGTTGGTAAAAGCTTGGAAGATAACTGGCAAAGTTCTTTCTTGATCCCTCAATATATGCAGGACGCCAATCCAGAATTAGATTCTATCGAAGACTTGAAGGAAGATAAATTCAAGTCATTGTTTGAACAAGAAGGTGGAAAGGTTGTCTTACTCGGTTGTATAGCTGGTTGGGGTTGCCGAACCATGCAAGAGGGAGACGAGACTGGACCTGGTCAAATAGTTGGAATGGGACTTGAGGATCACGTAGTGTTACGTGACCCTGGTACAGCTGGCGCTTTGGCTGCTGCAATTGAAGCGGCATTCGCTAAAGAGGATCCGATTCTTTTCTATTACTGGGGACCAACAGCATTGGCTCACCAGCTGGCAAC
>RQOP01000048.1 GCA_008373095.1 SAR202 cluster bacterium
AGCGGTTAGGGGATGAAAGTCCTCTCATGGGTTCGAATCCCATTCCCTCCGCCATAACTCAAAAATCAGAAGGCTTGAACAAATATGCAGAGCTATCATATTTGGACTACAGGATGCCAAATGAACAAAGCAGATTCAGAGCGCTTAGGTAGCGCACTGGATCAAATGGGACTTGTTCCTTCCCTATCTAAAGATGATGCCGACATTATCGTCCTCAACACTTGTGTAGTGAGACAAAATGCCGAGGACAAAGCTGTAGGCACATTAACTAGTTTAAAGCCGAGTAAAGAGCTAAACCCAGATAAAGTAATCGCTCTAATGGGATGCATGGTTGGGCCCAATACTAGTGCATTGGAAAAAAGATTCCCTTACGTTGACGTATTTATGGCCCCCCAGCAATATGACCCACTAATTGATTATCTAGGAGAAAAACTCCAAATTGATACAGCAGGGTGCGTCGGACCTTTAACTGCTGCCCCTGCCATTAGCACTTACATTCCCATTATTCATGGCTGTGACAAATTCTGCTCCTTCTGCATCATCCCATACAGGCGAGGTAGAGAAACGAGCAGAAATGTTGAGGAAATAGTCCATGAGACAGAAATGTTGGTTAAAAGAGGTGTTAAAGAAATCACACTGTTAGGTCAGAATGTAGATTCATATGGACATGATCTGGCAGGAAACGTTAATCTTTCTAACCTATTATTCGCGGTCAATGAAGTCGCAGGGCTAGAAAGAATACGTTTCCTTACATCTCACCCTAATGACATGGAAGACAGCATAATTGAAGCGGTCAATGGACTAGATAAGGTTTGTGAAAACATAAATCTCCCCTTCCAGGCAGGGGACAACGAAATACTCCGAACCATGCGGCGAGGATATACCAATGAGGAATATAGAAGACTTATAGACAAGATTCGCCAGAAGGTAGCCAATGTCAGCATAAGTACTGATTTGATAGTCGGTTTCTGCGGCGAAACAGATCAACAATTCTCAAACACATTGGAAATGGTTAAGGACGTAAAGTTTGACAAAGTTCACTCAGCTGCCTACTCCACTCGTGAAGGTACAATTGCTTCTAGAAAGATGGTCGACGACGTAGATGAAACCGTAAAAAAAGAAAGATTACAAATAATCAACGATGAGCAAGAAAAAATCGTCGCGGGAATTAACGCTGAACTTAAAGGGGAAATTCAGGAAATACTTGTTGAAGGACGTAAAAAAGGGAAATGGTTTGGTAGAAACAGAAACGACAAATTAGTTTTTTTCGATAGCGAAAATATCAAATCAGGTCAAATGATAGACGTGAAGATAAACGAAACCAGCCCATGGTATTTGGAAGGCTCTATACATAGCGAACCAGAGAAGTAACGAGGGACTAGAAGAAGATGGTAGTAAAAATAGACAAACAACCCATACCGATTACAGAAATAGAACAGTCTGCATTTTGTCAGACTGATGAAGAATTGGCCTCAAAAACTTTAGAACAAGAATTCGACTCAGGTGTGCGCTGGCAAAAACTACCTGTAAGTTATATGAGGACCAGCCCAGAGGAATTAGAACAGAAAATCTCCGATGCAAAAGAGAAACTGGGTAATAAAATCATGATCTTAGGGCATCACTATCAGAGAGACGAAGTAATCCAATTTGCGGATATCCGCGGCGATTCATTCAAATTATCCCAGCACGCAGCAGATTCTCCAGACGCGGAATTTATTATCTTCTGTGGAGTACATTTTATGGCTGAAACAGCTGACATATTGAGTGACATTGAACAAAAAGTGATCCTACCAAACTTGACAGCAGGTTGCTCAATGGCTGATATGGCTCACATTGATGATGTGTTGGATTGCTGGGACGATCTAACGGAAATTCTTGGGGAAAATTCTGTGATACCCATGACTTATATGAACTCAACAGCAGCCATTAAGTCTTTGTGTGGAGAAAATGGTGGTATCGTATGCACCTCCTCAAACGCCTCAGCTGCCTTTGATTGGGCTTTTGAAAGAGGCGATAAAATACTGTTTCTCCCAGACCAACATTTGGGACGGAATACGGCAGTTACAAAGGGAGTACAGCTCGATGAAATGATTGTATGGAACCCCTTCAAGCCACAGGGTGGAAATACGATTGAAGAAATCAAAAATGCTAAATTAATACTATGGCAAGGCCACTGCTCGGTTCACACTAGATTTACAACAGCACAGATTGATTCTGCTAGAGAAACTAACAGTGAAGTATCAATTGTAGTTCACCCGGAATGCACGTTGGATGTAGTTGAGTCAGCAGATTACGTCGGGTCCACTGAGTACATAAAACAAATAATTAATGAAGCTGAGCCAGGCACAAGTTGGGGAGTGGGTACTGAAATTAGCTTGGTAAACAGAATTGCCTCTGAAAATCCGGATAAGAATGTTTTCTGTCTGGACTCAGTAGTCTGCCCCTGTTCCACAATGTACAGAATACATCCTGCGTACGTTGCTTGGGTTCTAGATGGGTTACTGGAAGGAGTTGTTGTAAATCAAATTGAAGTGGATGAAGAAACCAGAAAATTTTCTAGAATAGCCCTGGACCGAATGTTATCGATAAAATAAATTCGTCCCTTACCCCAAAACAAATCATTACTGCCCTGCCCTCTTTAATTGGCCGGGCATTTTGTTAGGAGACAAAATTGCAGATAACACCTGACATAGAAAAGCTTATAGACCTCGCTATTATGGAGGATTATTCTATGGGGGATGCAACTACCGATGCTTTAATCCCTAACAAAATCACTGGAACAGCAACGGTTGTAGCAGACGAACACGGAACAATAGCAGGTTTAGATCTAGCAGTAAAAACATTCGACAAAATAGACCCTGAACTTAAAACCAAAATTATAATTAGTGATGGTTCAAAAGTATCTGAGAATGATCAGATCCTGCAAATTAGCGGTTTGCTTTCATCTATATTAACTGCTGAGAGAACGGCTCTTAATTTCTTAAGGAAATTGAGTGGTGTAGCAACAGAAACATCCAAATATGTGTCTGAGATTTCACACACAAATTCTAAAATTGTAGACACACGGAAAACCACCCCAGGGTTTCGAGCTCTAGAAAAATACGCCGTAAGAATGGGGGGGGGTCATAATCACAGGCAAAACCTAGCTGACGGAATTTTGATAAAAGATAATCATGTAAAAACATTAGAGCTTGAAGGTTTGAATTTAACGGGAGTCATACAGAAAGCTAAAGAAAATGCATCTCATACAATCAAAATTGAAGTGGAAGTAGAAAGTATCAAACAGGCTGAAGAAGCAGTTCTAGCTGGGGCAGATATAATACTTTTAGACAACATGGCCCCAGAAGACATGAAAATAGCTGTTGAATTATGTGTAAATAAGGCAGTAACAGAAGCTTCGGGAGGCATAAATCTTTCAACAGTGAGAGCAGTAGCTGAAACTGGCGTAGACCTAATCTCTGTAGGGGCTATCACCCATTCAGCCCCCAACTTAGATTTGAGTCTAGATATCGATTAATAACTAACCTCAACCAGACAGATCACTTCAGTTTTTCGAGTCGATCATAATCGTGACAGGGCCGTCATTCTCCAATGAAACTTCCATTTCTTCTTGAAACTGACCGGTTTCCACCTTTAATCCAGATGCTCTGAATTTTTGAACCGTTTCGTCAAAAAGGCTAGAAGCCTTTATTGGTGGCATTGCAGTTGTAAAACTCGGCCTTTTCCCTTTTTGGGTATTAGCATACAAAGTAAATTGGCTAACCACCAAAAGTTCGCCGTATACATCCTGAATTGAAAAATCAAATTTCCCCTCTTTGTTATTGAAAACTCGAAGTCCCAAGGTCTTACCCACAACATAATCAATATCATCGCTATCATCATCAACAGCTATTCCCACAAAACATACAAGACCTTTTTTAATTTCTCCAACTACGGAATCTGCAATTTTCACGCTAGCGGAATTGACTCTTTGAAGAAGTATCCTCATTAGTCTGATTGGGAAGTGGTTTTAGATCCTGTTGACGGCTCAGTTGGCGAAGACTTATTGTCTTTACTTGATGTCGAATTCGAGGAATTATCCGATTTCGACTCTGAGTTCGATTCACTAGTGGTTGTTTCGGATGAAGAAGTACCAGCGTTGGTTCCAGAAGAACTACCTTTTTTTCCATAGTCATTCACATACCAGCCACTACCTTTAAAAACTATTGGCACCGCTGAAAATTGGCGCGTAGCTATGTTGTCACAGCTGTTACACGGCTGCTCCACTGAATCGCTAAATCTAAGCCTAAGCTCAAATTCCGAGCCGCATTGATCACATCTATAGTCGTACGTTGGCAATCTAAATACCATCCAAATATCGTTGTTACGCTCAAACAATTAATCTAGCATCGGGCATATGCCGTGTCAAACGGTTATTACACCAACTGATATACGATAACCGTCAACCTATGCTATGGTCCCGCCATCCAAGCTTTGGAAATTTCATCCAATGAAATATCCAACAAACCATCCACCCAAAACTTTTCACCACCAGTCATTCCCAGATTTGACACTTCTACACCAGCATCTGAACACAAACCAAGAACTTTTGTAACGTTATCTTCCTGAACGGAAATAACTATTCTCGATTGCTGTTCTCCAAAAAGTTGAGCATCCCACCTACTTCCCAATTCAAATGTACCAATAAATCCAATACGACCTTTAATGCAAGATTCTGCTAAAGTAATGGCTAATCCCCCCTCGGAACAATCGTGAGCTGATTTAACTAAATCATGTTTTATAAGATTCCTACACAGAGCCTGAACAGCGACTTCTTTATCCAGATCTATCGATGGTTGGCCGGCAACCAAATCATGAAAAACATCCAAATATTCGCTCCCACTAAGATACTGGACATCAGCTGTAACTTCACAGGATCCTAGCAATAGGACTGCATCGCCGTCACCTTTGAAACTTATATCGACATGTCTATCAACATTTTCGGTCAGACCAACGGCTCCCACGACAGGAGTGGGGAAAATAGGGCTATTTTGTGTCTCATTATATAAACTTACATTTCCACTAATTACCGGACTAGAGAAAGCCTTGCTAGCATCGGCCATACCTTTGACACAGTTTTCAAGTTGAAAATAGACCTCTGGCTTTTCAGGGTTACCAAAATTCAAACAATTTGTTAATGCTATCGGCTCAGACCCCGTACAAGAAATATTGCGACATGCTTCTGCAACTGCTATCTGACCACCTACGTAAGGGTCTAAAAATGCAAGACGGCCATTACCGTCAGTGGATGCAGCTATTCCTTTATTAGTTCCTTTTATTCGAATCAATGCCCCATCTGATCCAGGAGGAATAACGGTATTCGTCTGTACTTGGTGATCATATCTCTGATAGACAGATTCCTTACAAGCTATATTGGAGGAAGATAGTAATTTGAGCAAAGCTAAATTCGGAGATATATCTGGAATAGATACTGAATCCAAATTGTAATTTTGTAGCTCTATAAGATTCGGAGAAGGAATTGATTCAATCACATAAAGAGGGGGATCAACAAGTAATTCCACCGGTAAATCTGCTAATAATTCCCCACCGCTAATAATCTGTGCTTTTTTAGAGTCAGTCACTCTACCAATTACGGTGTTTTCAATGTCCCAGCGATCAAATATTTTTGTCACGAGTTCAAGGTTTTCTGGCTTCACAGAGACCAACATGCGTTCCTGAGTTTCAGACAACATAACCTCATATGGAGTCATATTTTCGTCTCTCCGAGGTATCGTGTCTATATCAATTTCTATCCCAGATCCTCCACTAGCTGCGCATTCCACTGAAGCACTCGTCAACCCAGCAGCCCCAAGATCTTGCATCCCGTCAATCTTTCCAGTACTTGCAACCTCCAAGCATGATTCTATTAAGATCTTTTCAAGGAATGGGTTGCCCACCTGGACTGTTGGTCGCAATTCTCTTTCATCTTCAAAACTTCGCGAAGCTAAACCCGAAGCACCATGAATCCCATCTTTCCCAGTACCGGACCCCGCTAATATGAGTAAATTGTCGACACTACCAGAAGTGGCCTTCGTAAGCTGTTCGGCTTTCAACAGTCCTATGCACATGGCGTTTACAAGTGGATTCCCTGAGTAAGATCCAGAAAATAGTACCTCCCCCCCTATGTTAGGAACTCCAATGCAGTTTCCATAACCTGATATCCCCGATACCACTCCATCAAAAAGATATTTGTTTCTTTCCTCTTCAATTGGACCAAACCTAAGTGAATTTAACAAGGCCACTGGCCGAGCACCCATAGCAAATATATCTCTTACTATACCTCCCACACCTGTAGCCGCACCCTGATAAGGTTCGATAGCTGATGGATGATTATGGGATTCAATCTTAAAAACTATTGCGAAACCATCTCCTATATCCACCACTCCTGCGTTTTCTTCCCCTGCACTCACTAACAGCCTAGGGCTATCCGAGGCAAATAATTTCAAAAGTGGTTTTGAATGCTTATAACCACAGTGTTCACTCCATAGGGAGCCAAACAACCCGAGTTCCAAATAATTCGGTTCCCTACCCAATCTTTCAACAATAAGATCGTATTCCAAATCTGAAATTGCCAGTTCGTCTAATATTTCCTTGTTGTATGCCATACCTTATACGTTCACCTATATTTACTGTGTTCCAAAGCCAACAAACAGCACTCCAATTACCACAATAATTGCCCCAATTACAGTTTGCCTAGTCACTTTCTCTATTCCTCGCAAAAATAAGGATGCTATTGCAATAGTGACAAGGGGATAAACCGCTACTATAGGGGCTACAACAACAACTGGTGTTATGTTTAAAGCAAGATACCAGCCCGATACCCCTAGAGCAGATGCACATCCGGAAAGGCTTATTAAAATCCATGATCGTCCGGCTAAACTTCTAGCCTCTCGGTTTACAGTACCAAAAAAAACAGAACCCGTCGCTAGTAACCCAAATAATATAGAAAATGCTGAAGCAACCATAGGGGAAGAGAAATCATCCGTGATTTTCTTACCTACAAGGGCCGACAAAGCGTACAAAAAAGCCGCACATACAGCAAAAATAAACCCGTAATATTTGATTTTATTGGTAGTAGAAATCATTCCTGCATTACCACCAAGGCAATGCCTGTCACTATCATCATAGTCCCGATGCCCAGCATCAGATTAACGGTTTCATTCAAAAAGGTAACGGCCAGAATCGCTGCAAATAAAGGAGTAGCGGAAACCACAGCCGAGGCTTTGGACGCTCCAACAAGGTTTATCGCCTGGAAATTTAACAGCCGGCCACCTAGGAATGTAATAAGCCCAGCTAATATAAACCAAAGGAAAGCCATGGGAGAAAGGGCCAGAATCTCCTTAGAATGGAAAATTAAAGCAAAAATCATTGTGACAACTGTGGACGAAATTAGAGATACAACTGTTGCTGTCTTGACGCTCACAGAAGACATGGCCGCTTTTATAAATACTGCACTTAGGCCAAAACCTAAAGCGGCCATAAGAGAAAGCAATATCCCTGCAAGCAACCTAGGCTTTTTCTCCTATGTGATCGACTAGCGAGCCGAAAATAAAGTTACCGTCAGTTCCCCCTATAATAGGATCACAACAACGTTCTGGATGCGGCATCATACCTAATACATTCCCCTCGTGATTAGTTATACCCGCAATGTTATTTATAGAACCGTTGGGATTACTCTCAGCATTAATATAACCATCAGGAGAACTATACCGAAATAAGACTTGGCCATTGTTTTCAATGCTCTTAAGGGTTTCTTCTGGAGCAAAATAGTTCCCTTCCCCATGGGAAATTGGCACTGATATAACCTGTCGTTCCTCAGTTCTAGTAGAAAAGGCAGTATGAGTATTTTCAACTCTTAGGTCGGTCCACTTACATCTAAATTCAAGGTGACTATTTCGAATCAGAACACCTGGAAGTAATCCAGATTCACAAAGAATTTGAAATCCGTTACAAATACCAAACACCAAACCACCTGAATTCGCAAATCTGACTAAGGATTCCATAACTGGAGAAAATCGGGCAATAGCACCACATCTGAGATAATCACCATAGGAAAAACCACCGGGTAATATAAGACAATCGTAAGAAGATAGATCTGTCTCTTTATGCCAAACATATTCGACCGGAACTTCAAACACCTCATCCAAAACAGTGTAGCAATCTACTTCACTCCACGTACCCGGAAAGACAACAACTCCAAATTTCACTGTGCTTACAGTGCTCTGAGTTTTGAAGTTACAATGGTATTAACAATTTTGCCGTCTGCACGACCCCTAACCTGAGGCATTACCAGGCCCATTATTTTACCCATATCATCTAAGCTTGAAGCCCCAGATTGAGAAATAGCCGAGTCTATAATCTGTTCAATTTCTTCTTGTGGCAGTTGTTCAGGAAGGTACACTGATATGATATTTATTTCTTCTGATTCCTTAGCTACTAGATCTTGACGGTTAGCAGCTTCATATGCTTCCACGCTATCTTTTCGTTGCTGAACTTGTTTTGTCAAAACAGAGATTATTCCTTCATCATCCAATGTAGTTTGCGAATTAATTTCAGCGTTGCGAATTTCCGACAGCATAGTCCTCAAAACAGTTCGTTTGAGAGCCTCTTTGTTCCTCATCGCTTCTTTAAGATCTGAATCTAGAGTTTCACGTAACATTTCTTTCTATTCGTTCCATTTTATTTCATTTTGTAAATGCTAATTTTGAGTATAAATTTTGGGCAGTTAGCAGGTCAATCCCGATAAAATCAGGAGATTTTGGATTTTGCCAGTCTCAACAAATCCAAAACTCTGTCCCTCCCTAGTACTTCAAGCGACTCAAATAAAGGAGGCGACACCTTTTGTCCAGAGGTAGCTACTCTTACCGTGCCCAGTAGAGCTCCGACTTTCATTTCCATAGAATCAGCCAATGACCTCAACTCAAGTTCAATTGCAGATGAGGAGAAGGAATCCATTTTTGACAACGTACCAGAAACTTCTTCCAATATTTTTTTTGTGGATTCTTCATCCATCCGCTTTTGAACCAATTCCTGCAGTTCAAATTGAATTTCTTCTTTAAAAACAAAAGCTATTAAACCGGAGGCTTCTGAGAGAATTTTTATCCTTTCTTTAAGTAGAGATGCCACCGCTTGCATCTCATCTGAATTCGGCTTCCGATCAAAATCATCAGGAGGAAACTCCTCCCAATAATTAGTCAATCTTGTCGCCAATTCCAAATCAGACATGTTTCTTATGTAGAGTCCATTCATCCAATTCAATTTCTCGATATCAAAAATTGCACTGGCTGAGTTTATGCGATTGGCATCAAAACTATTAATCAACGTTTCTTTTGAAATTATTTCAGTCTCACCATCCAAGGACCATCCCAATAAACTCAAGAAATTAAACATTGCCTCTGGCAAATAACCCATTTTCTTATATTCTAAGACTGATGTAGCGCCGTGCCTTTTACTCAGCTTTGATTTATCGGGAGCAAGTATGGTGGGTAGATGAGCGAACCGAGGCATTTCCCAACCAAAAGCTTCATAGAGTTGAACATGCCTAGGGACGCTAGACAACCATTCTTCGCCTCTAAGCACGTGGGATATATTCATATGATGATCATCAACAACTGAGGCTAAATGATAGGTCGGATATCCATCCGATTTCATAATGACAAAGTCATCGGACAAAGAATTATCAAATTCCAGATGACCTCTGACCATATCTTCAAGTTCAGAAAGGCCGTTATTTGGCATTAGAAACCTAACTACAAACGGATCAGATAGATCTTCTTCAGCAATTTTTAAGGTACTGCAATGCCCATCATATCCCACAGTAGGAGATTTACTCTCTAGCTGTACCTTTCTCAAGTCTGCTAATCTTTCAGAACTACAAAAACACCTATATGCTTTTTCAGTATTTAGTAACTGGTCAACTGCTTCTGTGTATAAGCCCAACCTTTCTGACTGGGTATAAGGGCCATACTCTCCTGACTTACCAAGACCCTCATCCCAATCAAGTCCAAGCCACTCTAAAGAAGCCTTTTGCAGATCAATCGCTCCTTCTATTTTCCTAGCCTGATCAGTATCCTCAACTCTGACAATAAATTCACCACTGGCATTTCTGGCGATCAACCAATCAAAAAGTGCAGTTCTTATGTTCCCTAGATGAGGTTCACCAGTTGGACTTGGAGCATATCTAACTCTTATTTTTGAAAATGTCATTTTGTACCTAAAAATGCTTCCACTATCAGCAAACTATACTTCAATTGCCAGAAGGGTCATCTTATATGAATTCTAACCTAGAGATTTTTTAAATTTAAGCAAATCTTGTGCCAACGGTGATTTAAATTCCATCAGAATATTATCAGCAGGATGTGTCAAGGAAATGCTTTCTGCATGCAAAAATTGTCTTTCCAATCCATCAATCGTACCGCCATACAAACTATCGCCAGCTACCGGATGGCCCAGTGAAGATAGATGAACTCGTATTTGATGAGTTCGTCCAGTTTTTGGCTTTATTCTCAAATAATCAAAATGAGGGAATCTTTCTACAACCCTGTATTCTGTAGTAGATTCTCTTCCATTGTCTACGATTGCCATTTTTTTTCGATCATGTGGATTTCTAGCTATAGGAGCTTCTACTATTGCTCTTTGCTCATCCATATTTCCATTCACTAACGCCAAATATTTTTTTGTGATAGTACGATTTTTAAATTGATCTGATAATGACCTATGGCATTGCTCATTCTTTGCAACCACAATTACTCCCGAAGTGTCCATATCTAGCCTGTGAACGATGCCCGGTCTATTCTTCTCTCCAACCCCTGCTATACCTGGACAAATTGCCATTACTCCGTTAACCAATGTGCCATCTAAATGTCCTGGTCCAGGATGAACAGAAAGCCCAGCAGGTTTATCAATAACAATAAATGATCCATCTTCAAATATCACTGATAAATCCATTTTTTGAGGTCTAACAGTCGTTTCTAGAACTCTGGGCATTTCTACAACAATTTGTTGACCAGGTAACACCCTGATAGAGGGTTTGCCTATTTTTCCATCAATTGTCACCAGACCTTTGACAATGAGATCTCTAACTTTAGATCGTGAATACTGCGGCATCATCAATGCAACCATTTGATCCAGCCTGACATCTCCTTCCTTTACAACAAAATTTAATGCATTCATGAGTCACTCTTGCCATTGTTGTCACCGTTTTGGATCCAACCGAATCTTTCCCCAAAAAGCAAAATAACAATTAACAGGAACATCCCAACGCTGATTGAGGAATCTGCCACGTTGAAAGCTGGCCACCAGCCGACACTTATAAAATCAACTACGGCACCATCTTTAATCCGATCAAATAGGTTTCCAAAAGCTCCACCCACAATCAAACCTATACTTAGGCGATGCCACACAACTGACATTTGTTGCTTTTGAAAATAATACAAAACCACGCCTATCCCAACTATAGAAGCAACGATTAGCACATTGGTGAAGCCAGCAAAAAGTCCAAATGCTGAACCGGTATTTAACCCATGAACTATTTTAAAAAAACCCTGCTCTGGCCAAGACCCGTATAAAGGCACCTGCTGGCGGATCACTTCTTTGGTAATTTGATCCAAAATAAAAATCCCTACGCTTGTGCTGTAAAAAATCCAGTCTCTGTACCAAATCATAACTTTACGACTTTTCAGATCTCATATAGTTGGGGCAATTACTAATTTACTAGCTTCCTATTGTATAGCTTTATATAAGCCCTGGCTTTAACCAATTTCCTCTATAAAAATACCAGAAGAACGCTGCAGACCTAACGATATTTCCAAATGCGATTCCCCAAGGCACACCTGCTGATTCCAAAGAAGTTAGAAAAGCCAAACCGAAAGCTAATGGAATCTCAATCAGCCACATCGTTGTTAATGTAATGTTCATAGGAGCAACAGTAGCTCCAGTATTGCTTATTCCATGAGTCAACACTTGAACAGAACTCATTGGAAAGGTAGCTATAGCAAGTATTATGAGCCAGGTAGTCATATGGCCAAGGAAATCTGGATCTGCATTAAAAGCAGAAGAAATTTCTTCTGTGAACAGTAAATAAAGAGTCATTGCTATCGCACTCAGCACTGCTGAATAAACCAGGGCCCAAGCTAAAGCACTTTTGGCTCTTTCTATGTTCCCTGCTCCTAGATTCTGTCCGGCTACTGCTGCTGAGGCCCTGCCTAATCCACGGCTAGTATTGTTGACGATATTTTCCACTCTTCTTGATAATGCAAATGCCGCTACAGGAGCGTCGCCAAAGCTCGACACACAAATTAACAGTACCAATTGGGATCCAGATCTTTGTACAGAAGTCATAGCTGCCGGCAACCCAACTCTGATCAATCTCCATATCAAACCCACATCAACACGATAGGCTATAAAGGATAATTTAATACCCGAATTACCTTTATATAAAACAGTCAAATTCATTATCATGCCGAGAAATTGAGCTACTATATTTGCCATTGCAGCACCGGCTATGCCCATCTCAGGAAATCCCAACCAGCCAAAAATCAAAAACGGGCTCAATATAATATGAATACCTCTGCTTACAGTGACAGCCTTTAACGGATTAATGCTATCACCAGCGGCATTCAATGCACCCCCAGTGAGTCTAATAAAATTCTGAAAAGAATAGGCAACAAATTGAAGCTGCATATATGAAGCCGCAGCCTCTACTACAACGGGGCTTACCCCGACCATTGATAACAATTGGTCAGTGAATATAATCCCAGACCCGCCAATCAGTATCGTCCAAATCAAGGTTATAGTTAATGACTGAAGCAAAACATGATTTGCGTACTCTTTATCATTGGCCCCAATAGCTCTGGAAATCATGGCCCTCATACTGGCATCCAGACCGATCCTGGCCGTTGAATATATTAGGATGTAGGTCTGCGCTATTCCGAGGCCTGCTATGGTCTTATAGCCCATCCTGCCGGCCCAAAAGAGATCTGCAATCTGGTCCACAACGGTAAGTGCACTGTCACCCATTTGAGGCCAGGCCATGTTCCACAAATTTTTGGGGACACTGCCCTTAGTTAAATCTCGTCGTCTGGAGTCAGAGCTACTTTTCTTTGAATCAACTTCATTCATTAGAAAACTCTAAGAATTGTGATGTTGGATTACATGGGTAAGCTTGGGTTTCTTCACTACCAGCATAATGAGAGCGCCAGCCAAATTTATGACTGCGTAGGACAAAAATGGAACTGTGTAGCTGCCATAGGTATCAAACATCCATGCCGCCCACACTGGCGCTATCGCCATCAATATCCCGTTAGGAAGCATGGACCAACCCATAATAGACGCAAAGGCCTTTCTACCAAAATAATCGCCGCGAATAGCTGTCATCAAGGGTATCCTACCTCCAAAGGCGATTCCGTAGAATACCGCGAACAAAAGTGCCAACGGCAAACCGTTGGCCACTGTTAAGACTATAGTAGATATACCCTGCAAAAACAGAAAAAGTGCGACTAAATACTTCTTTGACACTTTATCTCCAAGCCATCCTGCTACAAAAAGACTCGGCAGTGCGACAACTGAAGATACCAACTCTATGTAGCTAGCGGTCGTCGAAGATAGTCCAATATCTTGCAAGCGTGCCATTAAATGAATTGAAAGTGTAGCTAATGAAATGGTGGAAGATACATGTGCCACGGTGAGAATCCAAAAAACGCGGGTTTTTAGAGCCTGACCCACCGTAAATTCGACTTCTTGGTCTTGAGAAATTTTGCTTGGAGTACTTTTATCCAAATCGGATTCAGTTTCTGCTCCGTCCGGTAACAATCCCAATTCCTCAGGATTATTCTTTATAATTTTCACGCATGGCAGAGCAACTGCCAAAATTATCAAACCGAAGACAAATACCGTCACCCGAAACCCATGGTTCAATGCAATGGTATAAGGTGGCACGAATATACCGGCTATCAAAATTCCCGACATAGCCCCCGCCATAGCTATTGTCCGTTTTCTCCTGAACCAACTGTTCAAGATAGTTACTACGGCAAGCCAGCCTCCTATACCATTTCCAAGGTTTATCAAAATAAAAACGGCGTAGAACTGCCACAAATTTTGAATAAACGAAAAAAGTACAAATCCTACAGCCATAATAGAAAATCCAATTAGTACCATTTTTCTGGCACCAATTCGATCAATTAAAAATCCTTCAATAGGTCCTAGTGCGGCACCTTCGACCCTAGTCAACAGGGAACTCAATGATATCTGAGTTCTTGTCCAACCGAAGTTCTTTTGGAGGACCGGCATCAGAGGACTCATGCCTCTAAAAACGCCGAGGGAACTTATAGAAAGTAGAAAAACACCTACTGCAACAAGGTACCAACCGTAAAAGAATTGTTTTGGATCTTGTCGTTGCTCTAAAGATTCTGATTGATTATTTTCCGGAACTTCCATTAGCGAAATGTTAACAGATAGTTAAAAAATTCTCAGGTGCTACAATCCTTCCTAGCGAATAAATGTTAGGAAATTCTTAGAGGTATCAAGTCATGAAGATAACCGATTTGAAAGTCTGGGTCACTGTGCCGGAAAGATCCAAAGATAGCAAACCTGCCGGCAGAAGCTATGTGTTTCTCAGGATCGACACCGACGAAGGGATATCAGGGTTTGGGGAAGCAACCAGCTCTGGAGGCGGTGGCAGTATCGTAGTTGGAAACATGATTGAATTTCTTAAAAATTCAACCGCAGAAAGAGATTTCAGGGAAACTTTGATAGGCGAAAACCCTGAACATGTGGATCTGATATGGCATAAGTTATACCGACGGTTCACAGGAGGAGGAGGATTTGGTGGTTTCGTGACAACAATGTTGAGTGGGATTGATATCGCCCTCTGGGATATCAAAGGCAAGGCAGCTGGTAAACCAGTGTATGAAATTCTAGGAGGAGGTCCACTCCGTGACGAGATAGAGTTGTACACTCACGTTGCGCCCGGAGATCCAATAGCGGCGGCAAATCAAGCAAAGTCACTATCCGATCAAGGCTTCAGAGCTCTTAAAACTGATCCATTTATGCCTGAAATGAGGCAACATCATCGAAGGTACATGCAAGGATCAATATCACCAGAAGGTGCTGCTCTAGCTACTGAAACAATTTCTGCCATGCGGGAAAAGGTCGGAGACAACGTTGAAATATTGATAGATTGTCACGGCAATTTTGATGTGCCAACTGCAATAGCTATGGCTAGGAGATTAGAACCATTTAACATCGCTTGGTTTGAAGAACCTGTGCAGCCAAACAGCAATGAAGCCTTAAAACACGTAAAAGAATCCGTTGGGGTACCGATTTGTGTTGGGGAAAGGCTGTATACCAGATGGGATTTTGTACCTATATTGAAAAACAATCTGGCAGAGTTTCTTATGCCTGACATACTTTGGACAGGTGGCATCAGCGAATTTTACAAAATTTCTAATCTGGCTGAATCATTTTACGTACCTGTCAGCCCACATGACGCAAGTGGGCCCATCAATATTATGGCAGGTGCCCACACAATGATGGTCGTACCCAATTTTTATAAATTAGAATTTAATCATGCACAACTGGATGTTCATAACGCCCTTATAGACAAACCCTTGGACATTGTCTCTGGAAAATTGCAAGTACCGAAAACCCCAGGGTTGGGAGTTGAATTAGATGTAGAGTTCATCGAAGCACACCTCGACGAGGATTGGAACTAAGCGCTTATGCATCATTATCGTTTTACATGTACTAAATGTTGCAAAAATTACGTACCAAATGCTCTGAACCTCAGGTGTGAAGATTGCCAAGGGACTTTATCGGTTCAATACAAATTTCCAACAGAGCAGATGAGCAGTTTTAACTACGGAGAAGGCATATCAATGCCTATTCCTATACCTTCTCCTTCCGACTTGGTATCACTTGGGGAAGGCAACACCCCAGTTCTAAAGTTATCCAAAATTTCCAACCAACTTGACCTCGAAATTTATGCGAAGCTTGAATTTATGAATCCAACAGGGTCATTCAAAGACAGGGGCACCTCGATGATGATTTCTGCACTTAGGTCAATGGGTGTATCTGAAATAGTAGAAGATTCTTCTGGAAATGCCGGGGCTTCTGTAGCTGCATATTCAAGTAAAGCAGAAATAAAAGCTCACATATTCGCCCCTTCATCAGCACCAGATACTAAATTAAACCAGATAAAAGTATATGGTTCGGTTTTGCATTCCATAGATGGCAGTCGTGACAAAACGACTGAAGCTGCGGAAGCTTTTGCGAAAGAAAAAAAAGCGATTTACGCGTCCCATAATCTGAGTCCATTTTTTATAGAAGGGACAAAATCGTTTGGATACGAAATATTTAATGATTTTGGAAAAGAAATACCAGAAAACATCATAGTCCCGGTAGGTAATGGATCACTCTTTTTAGGTATTTGGAAGGCCATAACAGAACTGGACACGCAAAACCTCATAGGCACCAAACCGAGCCTACATTGCATACAGGCAGTGAATGTAAATCCTATCGCATCGCCTGTCCCTTGGAACATTTCTCAAATAGCCCCAACGATAGCAGGAGGTATTGCAGTCGGTACACCTCCTAGAAAATCTGAAGTGCGAAAGGTGTTAGAAGAATCAAATGGATTTGCAAATTCAGTCACAGAAGAATCAATCAAGGAATGGCAAATTAATTTGGCTAAATATGAAGGTATTTTTTGTGAACCTACCTCAGCGGCAGCATTCGCTGGTCTCGAAAATCTTGTCAATAGAAACCGTATCGACAAAGCCAAACGGGTTCTAATTCCGGTTACAGGCTCTGGATTAAAGGATGCATTCCCTGAATAGCCGACAATTACTTATATGCCGAAATCGCTTTTCCCAACCCAGATAAAGAACCTTCAATGGTGGCATCATCCAAACAATACGATATTCTAAAGTATCCAGGCAATCCAAATCCACGGCCTGGCACCACTAACACCCTATTCCCCTTTAATTCTTCCGTAAACTGAACATCATCCTCTGTAGGAGATTTAGGAAACATGTAGAAAGCACCTTGAGGTTTTATCAAGGAATACCCCATATCCGTTAAAGCTTTATAGAGGTAATCCCTTTTCTTTTCATATACTCCAACATCTATTGTGGTACCTTGCAAATGGGCAACCAAGTACTGGATTAGAGCAGGCGCGTTCACAAATCCCAAAGTTCTGTTGCAAAAGACTAGTCCGTCCAGTATTTCCTCTACATCGGGGCAATCTGGATTGACGGCAATATATCCAATTCTTTCCCCCGGCAAAGCCAAATCTTTGGAATGAGACGTGGCTACTATACTGCGTTTGTGATAATTGAATATATGCGGGTATTCGATACCGTCAAATATAATTTTCCTATACGGTTCATCGCTTACCAAATATATTTCAATACCAAATTCATCTTCCTTCTCCTGGATAATTTTAGACATTTCCAAAAGTGTTTCATCGCCATAAAGCACACCAGAGGGATTATTTGGTGAATTTATCAACACGCCTCTAGTATTTTCGTTTATGGAAGCCCGAAAAATGTCCATGTCGGGTAAGAAATTTTCGTCTGGTGGTACTACTTTACATGAACCGCCATGATTATCGGCATAGAAATTATATTCGACAAAAAAAGGTGCAAAAATGACAAACTCATCACCAGGGTCCAAAAGAGTTTTCATAACCACATTGAGAGCCCCTCCTGCCCCACAAGTCATCACAATGTGATTTGCGGCAAACGTTAGTCCAGTTTCGGTAGATAATGAGTCAGCAACAGCAGCTCTAGTTTCCTCAAGCCCTGCATTAGGCATATATCTATGCATTCCTTTTATTGGGTTTTCAGAGATTTTCTTTAATTCTTCATAAAAGCGTTGAGGCGGGTCCATCACCGGATTCCCTAAGGACAGATCAAAAACATTTTCTTCACCATATTGCTGCTTGAGAGCAATGCCTTCTTCAAACATTTTTCGTATCCAAGAACCTTGTTCCATGAAATTACGAACCTTGTTAGAAATTGCCATCAGTTTGGCTCCTTTAAATTTCTACTAACTCTTCCGCAAGATTAACTAATTCTCAATCCCCGTTTCATCCATTTCTTCTATCGCATTCAACAATTTAACTAAAGTCTCAACTCCAAGCCTACCAGGGAGTCTAAGAACTACCTCCCCCTTATCGTTAATGACAATAAAAAACGGGAATGAATTCACACCATAAGCGTTTGCAATTTCACTTGATGGGGTATCAACTATAGACGGCACCGGCCATTTTTCAAGATCTAACCAAATATGAGGCGGAAAGTTCGCTCGTTCTTCATTAATAGAAGTCAATAGAGTGACGATTCTAACTCTATCTAAAGTATCAGTCTCATTTAAAAATGGTGACAACTCTCGAACTTCATTACGACAATGAGGGCACCAATGAGCTAATACCATTATTAATGTTGTGGGGCCCCTCCCACCAACGTATATCTCTCCTCCATCTAAGTCAGTCCCTTTGATTTCAGGCGCCTGCAACCCTATAGCAGTATCCTGATACCCAGGAACCAACTCAGGCAAATATTTGCCTCGTATTTGTACTTTGGCATTTTCATAGAACCCATCCTCTTCATAAGCTTTCTGTGTGGTATTTTCTACCTCACTGTCAGACTCACCAGATGAATTGGCATCGCTCATCACCCCTTTGGAATTATCTTTCAGAGTAATACCAGAAGCGTCACTATTTCCAGATATAGATTTATCGTTAATTTTTTCTTTAGGGACCAGTATTTCAGATTGTTGCTTACTTGAATGGGAATCTACAGACAAATCAATAGAAACTTTGTCAGCTGCATCTTGGATAGATTTTGACATTGATTCTGAAGATAATGAAGCGGAAGACCCATGGGGGGCATCTTGTGATGCTTCGCTGCAACTGATTAAAAAGCTAAGTGAAGCCAAAAACAACAAAACCATAGCGGCTTTGGGGCCATTGTGGCAGAGGGGAAATTTATTGGGCAGTAATTCCACCATCTATAACCAATTCCGAGCCTGTGACATATCTAGATTCATCGCTCGCCAAATATAAAACTCCCAACGCTACATCTCGTGAAGTCGCGATCACTTTAAGTGGTGTTCGATTCAGCTGATACTCTCGGCCCTCTTGACTGCCGATCATCTCCGACACCATATCCGTCTCAATAATGCCGGGGTGTACAGAATTACATCTTATTCCTTCATGCCCATGATTCACGGCGACAGATTTTGTCAAGGTTCTTACTAACCCTTTACTAGCTCCATATGCAGTAAATTTGGACCCTATCAAACCCGCTATCGAAGATATATTAACAATAGACCCTCCACCCGATTCTCTCATTGCAGGGATGACAGTCTTGGAACCCAGGAATACACCTTTTGAATTTATGTTCTGGATATTATCCCATTCTTGCCCACTAGTCTCTTCTAGCCCTTTCATCAGCAATATTCCAGCATTATTCACCAAAATATCAAGTCTCCCATATTCACTCATAGATAAATCTACTGTCCTTGACCAATCTTCTTCCGAGGAAACATCAAGATGTACAAATTTTGCCTCGCCACCCTGCTCTGCTATTTCAGATTCAATCTGCATACCTTCCCTATCGAGTATATCCCCTATGATAACTTTGGCACCTTCTTGTGCGAAAAGACGTGCCTCTTCAGCTCCTTGACCTTTCGCCCCACCTGATAATATCGCGACTTTACCATCCAACCGACCCATTTTATTCTCC
>RQOP01000049.1 GCA_008373095.1 SAR202 cluster bacterium
GCCGAGGGCCAGAATCGAACTGGCGACACCAGCATTTTCAGTGCTGTGCTCTACCGACTGAGCTACCTCGGCTCGTGCCAAGCCGAGAATACATCCTATTGCTGACCACTAGCAGTGTCAAGGAATTTGAAAAACGTAAATTCCTCGAGTCACCGCCCCAATTAATCTTAGTAATCGTGGGCGGTACCAAAATTAATTCCAATTTACTTGTCATCTGATGGTGTACAATTACCGCTCGATTACGAGGAGCAACCTTTTTAGTCATGAAATGGCTATAATAGACAGAGGAAATGTTTAAAGCCTGAAAGGTGAACTATTGGCTGATTTTGATGTAGTTGTTGTAGGAGCAGGCCCTGGAGGATACGTCGCCGCTATTCGAGCAGCGCAGCTGGGCTTGAACACGGCAATAGTAGAAAAAGAATCGGTAGGGGGGGTGTGCCTTAACTGGGGATGTATCCCGAGTAAGTCTCTGCTCAGGAACGCTGAAGTATTAAATCTGGTTAACAATGCTGAGGAATTCGGCATTGCATTCGACAATTTGACCTACGATTTTTCAAAGGCTATTGGGCGTAGTCGTGAGGTGGTAGGAAAGCTGACCTCAGGGGTCCAATATTTGTTGAACAAAAATGGAGTCACGCTAATCGAGGGCTCGGCGAACTTTATAGGAGCCCACCAATTAAAGATTGTAGAAACAAATCAAACAATTACCTCTGACAACATAATCATCGCTACTGGCGCAAGGCAAAGACATATTGAATCAATGCCGATTGACCATGAAGTGGTAATCAATAGTCGCGACGCATTATCTATGACGCAGGTACCGGAGAGTATTGCCATAATAGGTGCGGGTGCAACTGGGGCAGAATTTGCACACATTTACAAAAGTTACGGAGCAGATGTAACCGTGGTGGAAATGCTGGATAGGATAATCCCCAATGAAGACTCTGAAATAAGTGAATTACTTGCAAAATCATTTCAGACAAGAGGCATAAATATAAGGACAGGAGTTTCTGTTAACTCAATAGAGCTTCAGAACGGAACAGCCGTGGTCAATATTTTAGAAAATGAGACCGAAGAAATAATTTCCGCAGACAAGGTGTTGGTTGCCGTCGGAGTACAACCAAACACTGACGAGATAGGCTTGGAAAATATCGGAGTAACCACTGAAAATGGATTTGTCTCAGTCGGCGACAACATGGAAACCAATGTTACTGGCGTTTATGCAATCGGCGATGTGACTGGAAAAATGCTGTTGGCCCATGTGGCTTCAGCCCAGGCGGTTACTGCCGTGGAATACATAGCTGGCTTAAATCCGACTCCACTTGATTATAGTCTAATGCCCAAAGCAATATATTGTGAGCCACAAGTTGCCAGCTTTGGCATAACTGAGGAGGAGGCTATCAATGAGGGAATAGAATTTCAAGTCGGCAAATTTCCTTTTTCAGCCAGTGGAAAAGCAATCGCCTTGGGCCATACAGAAGGTATGGTGAAACTAATCACAGACCCAGAAATCGGAGAAATCCTTGGTGCACACCTGATAGGATCTGAAGTGACCGAACTACTTGCGGAACTATCCATGACTAGCCTATTAGAAGGCACAACGACGGAGCTCGGGTGGTTAGTACACCCTCACCCAACAATTTCAGAAACTTTGAAAGAGGCGGCACTGGATTCTACCGGTGAAGCCATCCATATATAAAGAAGAGCAATCGTGGCAACTACCCTAAACATAGAAACACTTGCTAAAGAAGATGCTTTAGAAATTTTTACGCAGATGCTTCTAATAAGGCGTTTTGAAGAAGAGGCAGAACGATTGTACAGAAGGGGATTGGTTCGTGGATTTCTACATACCTATATTGGAGAAGAAGCTATAGCGGTGGGAGCGATCCCAAATCTACGAGAGGACGACTATGTTATTGGTCACTACAGGGACCATGGTCATGCCCTAGCTAGAGGCGTTGATCCCAAAGCGGCAATGGCTGAGTTATGCGGAAAAGCCACAGGGTGTAGTGGTGGAAAAGGCGGATCCATGCATCTGTTTGATGCTGAAAAACACTTCATGGGTGGACACGCGATAGTGGGAGGGCAGCTTCCATTAGCTATAGGGATAGCTTTGGGTGTGAAATTGAAGGAACTTGATAGTGTTGTAATGTGTTTTTTTGGAGATGGCGCTGTTAATGAAGGTGAATTCCATGAAGCAATGAACATGGCTTCCTTGTGGAAATTGCCGGTTGTTTTCATGCTGGAAAACAACCTCTACGGAATGGGCACCGATGTCAATCGGTCCAGAGCTGGTGGTGCTAGCATCTATGGAGCTGCAGAGCCATACATGATACCAGCCGTCCAAATAGACGGCATGGATGTAATGGCTGTAAGGGAAACAGTAAGTGAAGGTATCGCCAAAGTTCGGGAAGGTACTGGACCCGTGTTTATAGAGGCCATGGCGTACAGGTTCCACGGACACTCAATGGCCGATCCATCTAATTATAGGGATAATGAAGAAGTTCAAGAAAACAGATCCCGCGACCCAATTGATAAGTTCAGGGAAGATTGCCTGGAAGCGGGTAAAATTGAAGCTACTGATCTAGAACTCGCCGCAGAAAAAGTTGATCTCGTAGTTCAAGAGGCAAGGGAATTTGCCGAACAAAGTCCTGAACCGGCTCCAGAAGAACTTTACACTCACATTTATGCGGATCCTGAGGAAAATTAGAAATGGCGGAGATGTTATTAAGAGACGCAATGTCCAAGGCCCTTAGGGAGGCACTTGATGAGGACGAGCGTTGCTTTCTTATGGGAGAAGACATTGGAGCCTACGGTGGAGCTTACGCTGTCACCCGAGGCTTTTTGGAAAAATACGGAGAAGAAAGAGTTAGAGATACCCCTATTTCAGAATCGGTATTTGTGGGAGCTGGAGTAGGCTCAGCGATGATCGGTATGAGACCAATCGTCGAAGTGATGACCATAAATTTCACTTTGGTGGCGATGGATCAGATAATAAACCACGCTGCAAAACTAAGTTACATGTCGAACGGTCAATTAACTGTTCCTTTAATTATAAGGACAGTAACCGGTGGCGGCGGTCAACTTGCAGCTACCCATTCACAAAGTTTTGAAAATTGGTATGCCTCAGTGCCTGGGCTTCGAGTCGTGGTACCAGCAACCCCTTATGATGCTCTGGGAATGTTCAGGGCAAGCCGCAAAGACAATAATCCCATAATTTTTGCCGAGCATGCTCTGTTATACAGAGTTAGAGGCGAAGTACCAGAGGAGTATTATGAAGTTCCCTTAGGAAAAGCCCGAATAGCTAAACCAGGAACAGATGTAACTCTAGTTGCGTATTCTGGCATGGTGAGAGTAGCTGAAGAAGCGGCGGCCAAACTGGAAGAAGACAACATCTCATCAGAAGTGATAGATTTAAGGTGTCTTTCACCTCTAGATTTAGATACGGTAATTGAATCAGTTAAAAAGACAAACCGAGTAGCTGTGGTTGAAGAAACATGGAAAACTGGCGGATTCTCAGGAACGATAGCTAGCGATATACAAGAGGCGGCTTTCGACGACTTAGATGGTCCCGTTATAAGAATAAACGGACCCGATGTGCCAGCACCTTATGCCAGAAATATAGAGCAATTAATGATTCCTAGTGCTGACTGGGTAGTCGAATCAGTTAAATACAACTTCGGTCTTTAATGGAGATGAGTCAGAGATGGCCACTGAATTAAAAATGCCCCAGATGGGATACGACATGGAAGAGGGGACTGTCGTTCGTTGGCTGAAAGAGGAAGGTGCAGCTGTTAACAGAAACGAACCGGTAGCAGAGATAGAAACTGACAAAGCAGTCGTTGAATTTGAATCCGACTCTGAAGGCGTTCTTCTCAAGATAGTAGCGCCTGAAGGAACCATTGTCCCTGTAGGGCAAACCATAGCTGTAGTTGGCAATGCAGGTGAGGAAGTTACCACTGTCTCAGATATTCCCACTGAGCAAACGACGTCCACAATGGATTCTAAAATAGAAGACCCTGAGCTGAGCAATGAGCCTGAACAATTCCATGAAACCACGCAGGTCTCTAGCGAACCTAACACAGGCCGAATACTAGCGACACCGATAGCCCGCCGCATAGCCGAAGAACGTGGAATAAGCCTTTCTAATATAGCCGGATCGGGCCCCGGAGGCAGAATCACAAAAAAAGATGTTGAAGAGTTTGAACCAAATCTGGCTTCAAACCCAACCATATCGGTTTCAGCCGAGACAACAGCCAATGAGGAAACAGTCTCTCCAATAGTAGAACCGGTGACTACACCGTCCGCACCTGGAGAAAAACAACCTCTAAGTAGAATGCGTCAACAGATAGCAAGAGTGACTGTTAAAAGTAAAAGCGAAAAGCCTCACTTTTATGTGTCAGCTGAAATAAATATGACGAATGCCATGTCACTTCGAAAACAAATTAATGACCAACTGAAAGATGATGGCGTCAGACTGACGGTAAATGACCTAATTGTTAAAGCTTGTATCCAGGCCTTACAAAAATACCCCAAATTCAACGCCTATTATGAAAACGATGGGATTCAGTTTAACGACGAAATAAATATTGCTGTGGCAATAGCGGATGAAGAAGGATTGATCGTACCGGCAATTCTAGATTGCGGAGCAAAGTCGCTGCGACAAGTATCCCAGATGATCAAAGATTTGGCCGAAAGATCATCAAACGGCACCTTGAGTCCCCAAGAATATACCGGTGGTACCTTTGCAATTAGCAATCTGGGAATGTTTGATGTCAGTAGTTTTGTCGCCATAATACATCCACCTCAAAGTGCAGTTTTGGCGGTGGGAACCGTATCGGAGAAACCGATAGTTGTTGACGGAGAAATAACAGTTGGCCAGGTTATGACAGCTACTATTTCTGCTGATCATAGAATCGTAGATGGAGCCGAAGGGGCCCAATTTTTAATAGAAGTAAAACGCCTATTGCAAAGCCCTACTTCTTTAATGGTATAGCTAAAATTTGCTTGTCCTTTAAGGCAATTTTCTAATCTTTGGTAGAAAGATAAAGGTCGAAATTCCTGCGGCAGTAAGCATAACTCCGTTAAACAAGACAGCCATTGGAGCTCCAAAAGCTGTTGCAATTCCGCCAATCCCGAGGTGCCCTATCGGGGCTGTTCCAATACTTAAAACCCACGATCCCATAGCCCTGCCTCGTTGCTCATTCGGAACATTTTGCTGCATCAACGTTTTGTACAAAGTGTCAACAGACATAGCACAGGCATTAACAACAAGCAGAAAAAATGCAAAAAGGAACACGTCCGACGAGAATGCCAGAAAAATCTGACCGATACCAAAAAATACGACGATATAGAACATCAATTTCCCTTTTTGATTGTAATTGCCCAACAAAGTAAGCGAAAAAAGACCCAAAAACCCACCGACTTGGCGAACAGCAGTCAAAATTCCCAGTCCAATTGGTCCAACAGATAAAACCTCCTTGGCAAAAACTGGGATTAAACTCATATGGGTAAAACCAAATATTTCGGTAATTGAGGCCAAACACATCAAAATAAGTAAAACTGGATATTCTTTTATGAGATCAATGTATCCCTTAAAATTGGAATTAAGGCTCTCTCTCCTCCTAGAGGCTGCTTGGCCTGACTCAGATGCTCCAAACAGAACTAAAAATGAAATCAGGTACATCAAGCCTATGACGACAAATTGTGGTCCCGCCCCCAACTTAGATATCAATATTCCAGAGATCAAAGCCCCAAAAACCCCTCCCGTTTGAGACGCTATTTGCAACATAGACAAACCATTCAATGAAAGGGAAGCCCCTACAATATCGAAGGTGTATGCCTGCCTCAAAGTAAGAACAAATGCAAATGTGGCTCCGGTAATAGTGGCAATTGCAATGATGATCCATACTTGGTCATAACCAATGATTAGGAGCACCCCAAGCAAGGCCATAAGGCCACCACCTACAATAGTAAATATACGAAGGAATATTCGTCTTTCGACCTTATCAGCAATCAGACCAGAAAAAACACCGAGTAAAAAAAGCGGCACCATCCTAAGAGCTGCTGCCAGACCAACCATGAATGCAGAATCAGTTTTCTCAAAAACAATCCATCCAAGGGCTACATTGTCCATACCAAAACCAATAGATTGGAAAAAAGTGGACACCCACAAATATCTAAAATCTTTGAACTGGAAGGATTGCCACCACTGTTGGGATCTGATTTTTTTGTCTGAGGTCAATATTGATTTATTGTAAAGGTGAATAATCTGTCGGGTTAAGTAAATTATTAAATACCCTTTTAACTATGGGACCATCTAACTCAGATTCGGTCCTGACCTTGACCCATTCCGGATCATTTGAAAAAGCAGCCCACGCGCTCTCTCTATGACCTTGATCTTCAAAGGCAATTATGTAGGTCAATCGGTCACTGAATTCTCCAACGTTGGAGGTCCAATACCCAATATTTTTTATTCCATGTTTCTCAAAGATTTTCATAGTGTGATTTCTAAATCTATCGTTTAAAGCCGGTAATTTACCAGGATGAGTCTCATATATCCGTGTCTCATATATCATCGAATGATCTCCCATTAACATAAATACCCATATTATGACCTTATTCTGAGTACAGATCACATAAGGTGTCAATCAGAATTGTTGCTTGTGATGCACTCACATCCGTCACTTAAGATGAAACTCACAAAATTCTTTTGGTAGATAAGATGTGTTCTAATACTCTAATATCCGACATTAGGAGATTTTTATGACCATACAAGGTTACGGACACGTATTTTCAAGAAACCCTTTAAACAGGGGAGAAACTGAAAGAAGAGAAGATTCTGAAATCAAAAAAAAAGTTTCCGATCCACAAAGCAAATTTCTGCCGTTAAGGGAACTTAACTTGCTGGTAAATACAGGTTCCGAATCAAATCTATATTGGCTCACAAATGACCAGTTAACCGATTTAGGATACGAATCGGAGCCAATCTTTTTGGGAATACTGAACGAGGCATATCATTTCGCTGTAGACGTGTCTATCGATCATTTTTCAGATTCTGCTATCAGAAACCTAGACCCTTCACTTAGATTCGTAGATGTCAGATCCTGTGGCGAGTTTTTGAGCCCAGAAGAAGCAGGAATTGCTGCCCAGGCGAGAATACAAACATACTGGCATCAAAGGTATAGATTCTGCTCAGCTTGTGGCTCAAAAACAGAAATGAAAAGAGCCGGACAGGTCCGAAAGTGTACTGGATGTGGAACTGATCATTTCCCAAGAACAGACCCTGTAATAATTGTGGTCGTACATGACGGTGACAAATGCCTTTTGGGACAATCAAGAGGAAGGCTTCAAAGAACTAACACTTATTCAGCATTGGCTGGGTTCGTAGACCAAGGTGAATCAATTGAGGAAGCTGTGGCTAGAGAAGTTATGGAAGAGGCAGGAATTCAAGTTAAAAATGTGAAATATCATTCCTCTCAACCTTGGCCTCTTCCATATTCTTTAATGATCGGTTGCCATGCAGAGGCTGTCACAACCGAAATTAACATGGACAAGGATGAAATGACTGATGTCAAATGGTTTGATAGAAAAGATGTTTTATCTGCGCTTGAAAACGACAGTGATGAATTAAAAGTGCCAATGCAAATAGCCATCGCCCATCATCTAGTTAAATCATGGGCTCTAAATGAAATCTAACTTCATATGAGAAGAGAAAGTTGGTTCAATCCAGAAGATAAATCACAGAGTGTCATAAGGCCAGAATTACAAGATAAATCATCAAATGATCTGCCTTCAAACCTTTTAGCGGTATTTTCCCAAAATCTATTGTCTGAGCTCACTAATACTGAAGTTCTTTACGAGGAGTCATTCCCACTTCGATTCTTTGGTGGAGAATCGACGTTGTACAGGAGTCCTAAGAATGAAAACTTCGTTGCTATTGAGGGTGCGATAAGCGCCCCTATTGGGGTGAGCGCTATTCAAACAGCCGTCGCAAGAGGGGTTAGGCGTGTTTTTGTACTCGGGCTTTGCGGGGCAGTAGATGATTCTCTAAATGTAGGTGATCTTGTCTTGCCAACATGCTGCCAAAGAGAGGAGGGAACTTCTTTCCACTATCTTCCACCTACTGTTGATGCCGCTCCCGATAGAAATATGCGTGAACTCCTAGCCAACCACCTTGATAAACATAATTTTCTATATCGAGAAGGTAAAACCGTAAGCACTGACGCCCCGTATAGACAGACTATAAACACCGAACTAACTTGGAGGAAAAATGGAATCCTGGGAGTTGATATGGAAATGTCTGCTGTATTTGCTCTTTGTGAACACCTGGAAATACCATGTGTGGGCCTATTCGTAGTTTCTGACGCTCATGACCTCACAGAAAAAATGGATTGGAAATGGAATAAACAATTATTTGAAAAAAATCTGAAAAATTCCTTCAACTTGTTAATGAAACTAACCGAACTCTTCTAGAAAACATTTAATTTGCTTTTCAATTTTGGCTCTTTAGCTAACATGTAAGCTATTCCAGCTATCACAGGCAGAATCAGCAATATGAAAATCGCATCATCATATGAACCAGTTCGGTCGTATATCAATCCAAATGGCAATGCACCCATAGCCGAAAATGCCACCATAACTGTAGTGGCAAATCCTCTAATACTACCAAGATTGGTCCTTCCGAAATAGTTGGCCCAAATAACTGTATTGGGGGTACTCATAAGAGACATACTAATTGAAGCCAAGAATATATAAATTATCGCCTGCCACGGAGCAGATATTATTATGGTCCATAGCATCGCCAATATGAGAATGAACTGCCCTGCGGCTAGTAGGAACCGGTTCGGAATTCGATCGGCCAGATAACCACAAGCTAAACTACCCAAAAAAACTAATGGGCCAAAAAGTCCCATCGTCAACGCTGCCAATCCCGGAGAAATTCCTCCAGCACCAAGAATCGAAACGTGATGGAACATGAGACCCGTCATTATGAGTGGCATGGCAGTGCTTCCAAAAACCAACATCCACAACGACTTCGTTTTGAGAGCTTCCGCCAAAGTGAAATTGGCTTCTGTGGGTTCCTTGTCTGAATCTCCACCAGTTTCTGGCATTCTATAGTTAACACCATCTGGTCTAAGGCCAACAGCTTCCGGACTCCTTCTAATAAGAACAAGGGCAGGAAGGAAAAGCACAATCAAAACGACTATACCCAAAATAAACCAAGTATTTCTCCAATCAAAACGTTCAATCAATATATGAACTATGAAAGGGAATAGGGCCAAACTCGCAGCCCCCCCAACTGAAGATATTGCAGTTGCCCTACCTCTGATTCGAATAAACCAGGTTGAAACCATGGTAGTTGCTACTAATCCAAACGAACCTTGCCCTATGGTTCTCAGCAAAGCATACCCAACAAACAATTTCCACAGGGAATCCACCCCACTCATCCAAAAAGTTGCTAGAAACATCATCAAACATAGAGTTGTAAGCGTTTTTCGAGCACCAAATTTATCTAGAGCTCTGCCAGCTGCCACCATAAAAATAGCAGCCGTCATGGACCCCGCAGTGTATAGACTCGAAAATGTTGTACGAGACCATCCAAGGTCATCGATCATATGATCTATAAATATGGACGAAACATATGTCTGACCAGGGGCCGAAGAAAAATGAACTAAAGCTGCTACAAATAGAATGACCCATCCATAAAAAAAGGGGATAACTTTAATAAGCTTATCTGTACTATCTGTAGAATTTTGTAAAAGCATTCAGTATCACGTTAAATATTGGGAATTTATGATATACCTTTCATGATGAACCAGCGACGTTGTCAACCGTTATTATGGGCGTAAATTTATTAAGGGGTTAGATATGAAAATTACTGATGTGAAAAGTTATCTGATAGAAATGGAATGGGACGACCGCCCAGGAAAGGGCGAAATTAGATCTCTGATAAATCGCGAATTTGTTTTCGTACAAATTGATACGGATGAAGGGATTACCGGTTGGGGAGAAATTACCAATTATCCAGGCGGTATTGGCAATCGTGCGATTCAAAAATATGTCATGGAATTAAGGGATTTCCTCATTGGATGGGACCCTACAAAAATTGAAGAAATATGGACCCGCACATTCAGACTTTTTACATACACAGGTACCAGAGGGGCTACTACAGCAGCAATGAGTGGTATTGACATAGCCTTATGGGACATATTTGGCAAATCAGTCAATAAACCAATTTATCAATTGTTGGGAGGGTCTGTTAGAAATGAAATCCCACTGTACACTCACCCCCCGGAACCTGATGAAGACATATCATTAGCGATAGAAAATGCAAGGGAAATCGTAGAATCAGGCCATACTGCCTTCAAAATGGACCCCATGATGCATTCTTCACATGACGGGTACAACGGTGGCAATATCGGATATCTCGATGGTGAAATTAGTCCGGAAGGTGCTTACAGAGCTGAGCAAATTACAGCTGAAATACGAGATGCTGTTGGTCCTGACGTTGAGATTCTTATCGATGCCCACGGAAAATTCAATGTCCCCACGGCAATAGACCTAGCTAATCGACTTTCTGCATACGATATACACTGGTTTGAAGAACCAGTTCCAGTCGAAAGCTATCATGCCTTACAGCAAGTGAGAGACAGCACCAACGTAAAAATTAGTGTAGGGGAAAGGCTTCACACGCGATTCGAATTCGTTCCTATATTTGAAAACAATTTAGCTGATTATGTGATGCCGGACGTTACCTGGACTGGAGGAATATCAGAACTAAAAAAAATTTCCACTATGGCTGAAGCTTATTACATACCGGTATCTCCCCATGATGCCAGTGGCCCCATCAACATAATGGCTGGTGCTCAAGTTTCTATGACAATCCCTAATTTCTATAAATTAGAGACTATAAGATACGATCTCAGTGGATACAACCGTTTGATGGACAGACCTCTTGATGTCAGAGATGGCAATTTATATCTCACAGATCAACCTGGTTTAGGCCTCAATTTGGATGAGGAATTTCTACTAAAGCATACAGTGCCAGGATATGGTCCTGAAAATACCTAGTCTGAAGAAATTGCTCCTAGGCAATTTATAGAACCTTTCAAAACCAAATCACCTAACTCAGAACCATTATCGGTTGTGAGATAGGGATTTACGACCGTAATTGAGGCTCTGTCATGATTGATAGACCAAACATCGGTTCCTTCTTGATGGGTAACAGTCATCGGTTTATTATGGCGCAGCCAATGAAAGGTTCTTCTACCACTTGTGACTGTTTCAACATTTTCTAAATATGCCTTTGGCCCCAAAGTCGTTAAGTCAACTCCTTTAATATCTTTTAAATCGCAGGCTGGCAGGTTAACGTTTAGCAAAATCGCTGATTCGGACTTTTGGTCGTGCACTATTTTGGCTATTTCGGCACCCAGTAGTGCCGCAGGCGAATATATGACATCCTGCCTGTAAAACACAGACAGGGCTATAGAATTAATCCCCCTGAAATATCCGTGCAGAGCCGCACCAAAGGTACCGGAATTAAAAACATCTAATCCCAAATTTGCACCTTGATTGATACCTGAAACTATCAAATCCACAGGTTCAACACACAAAGATTCACACGCCATGATCACACAGTCAGCTGGGGTACCATCCACAGTGTATGTATGAGATTTCATACCATTCGGAGTCTGCACCTTTTCAACAGTTAGTGGGCTCGTAAGAGTCATAGATGCACCCTTACCGCTTTGATCCCGGTCAGGAACTACTACTGTCAAATCCCCTATTTCCTCCAGGGATTTGGCTATAGCCCATAAGCCAGGAGAATGGATTCCATCATCGTTTGTTAGCAATATCCGCATTAATACCCAACCTTTGAATAAAACATTAATTTTGTAATACAGCGACAATTATAAAGGCGATCTTTGAGTAAAAATCATGCCTACCATAACCACATATTACGTCATTCTACAGATGTCTTTTTTTCGCGACTTTTAATTTTCTGTATTCATATAATTGATTTAAAAAACCCTCAATAATATCCACCTGTATAGAGAAAGGTCGCGATTTACAAATCTCTTACCGCAGGGACGCCTCCCATTGTTTCAGCAAATTGGATGGCATTTTTTATCGAGTTGGCAACAGCTTGTATGGCACCTGCAATAATACGATTCATGTCGCTAAAAGCATCAATATTTCCTTGTTCACCCGTTGAAATAGAGAACATAGTATCCCCATCACCAATCAGGTGCGATGGTCTGATTGCTAAAGCCAGTCCATCTTGTGCACTAGAAGCTAATCTTTTAGCCTGGGCCTTGGTAAGCCTAGCGTTGGTAGCCACAACCCCAATAGTAGTATTAGCGTTGATATCCGGTAATTTGAACGAATTCCCAGATATTAAATCATCCATAGAATTGGACATAGTGCCGTCGATTCTAGGACCTGCTAGTAATAATCCGTTTTCAGGATCATACACACTTCCTATGGCATTCACGGCAACTATGGCTCCCACTAATAGCCCATCACCAAGATCAATACTGGCAGAACCCAAGCCACCCTTAACAGCTTTTTGTGTACCTTGAGTCTTAGCAACGGTAGCACCCGTACCTGCCCCTATAGAACCTTGCTCAACGGGATCCCCAGAAGCATATTTGCAGGCATGATATCCATTTTCAGCGTTAGGTCTCACCTTCGAATCACCAATTCCCAAATCAAACAAGATAGCCGAAGGGACTATAGGCACTACACTGTCTCCTACTTTCACGCCAATACCGTTTTCCTCCAGATATCGCATGGCCCCATCAGCCACCCCTAAACCGTATGCACTCCCACCTGAAAGCATAATGGCATGAACTTCTTCCACCCGGTTAATAGGGTTTAATACATCAGTTTCTCTAGTTCCAGGCGAAGCTCCACGAACTGAAACACCCCCGAGAGACCCTCTTGGGCACAATATAGCTGTGCATCCAGTAATTGCCTTTCGATCGGTCCAATGTCCCACTGTAATACCTGGAACATCCGTAATTCCATTACTCATAATTTTTCCAAAAGCAAAGCCTGCTAACATAAATGCAGCAGGCCTCAAATAACCTATTTATCATCACCACAAAAATACTTTTTCAAGGCTCACAATCTTTCTGAAGATTGGCTACTGGTTAAGATTTTATCAATTAAGTCAATTAGAATGCATAAGTTCAAATTTTCTTCAAATATTTCCCTATGAATTAGGAACAAAATAATCTTGAGTAAACTACCCTAAATCTGCTAGAATAAAGGTCGTGAAATTAGAGACTTTTCCAAGGTTGATAAAACAACCCGTCAGCTTGGGCAGTCATGCCCGTATTTACGTCTCAGAGACGGCAACCCTCCGCCCTATTTGTATGAAGGATAGCTGCTTAGTTTTAAGTCGATTTTTATCTGGTCCAAAAGACTGTTTTTAGGGAGATTCGCATATGGCAACTTTAAAGCCACAAAATGACGACCAATATTCAGCGAGTGATATCCAAGTTCTTGAAGGAATGGAAGCGGTCCGCAAACGTCCCGGGATGTATATTGGCAGCACTGATCAGAGAGGGTTGCATCATCTCATATATGAAATTGTGGATAACAGTGTTGACGAATTCATGGGCGGATATTGCAGTGGCGTCAAAGTAACAATCCAAGAAGACGGATCCGTTCTAGTTACAGACAACGGACGTGGAATCCCTGTTGATAAACACCCAACCACTGGAATGACAGCCTTAGAAACTGTAATGACCACGTTACATGCGGGAGGAAAATTCGGAGGTAAGGCCTATGCAGTTTCTGGCGGTCTACACGGAGTTGGTGCGTCGGTCGTAAACGCCCTATCAAAATGGGTCAAAGTCTCCGTAAATCGAGATAATAAAATATTCCGCCAAGAATATTCGAGGGGAATCACCCAGACCGAAATGACTTCGGAACAGGATCCAAATGGCAAAACCAATGCAACTGGAACCACCATAGAATTCATGCCGGATACCGAGATATTTGGCGATCTTGTATATGATTTCGCTGTCCTTTCCAACAGATTCAAGGAGATGGCCTATCTAAATAAGGGCTTAGAAATTTCCTTCAAGAGTGATTGGCATGCCAGCAGATGGCCGAGCAACGAGGTTACCTACTACTTTGACGGTGGCATTTCCAGTTTCGTTAGAGGTTTAAACCAAAAAAGAGGCGTAGTTCACGAAGAGCCAATATATGTTGAAAAGGATTTTGAGGGCACTAAAGTTGAGGTTGCCCTTCAATACAACGACTCCTACAGCGAATTTGTTTACGCATTTGCCAACTGCATAAACACAGAAGATGGTGGGACACATGTTACGGGTTTCAGGTCAGCTCTGACACGAGTATTAAATGACTTCGGTAGAAAGTCAAAACTCATTAAAGAAAATGAACCTAATTTAGCAGGGGAAGACACCAGGGAAGGTATCACTGCCGTGATCAGTGTCAAATTGAAAGATCCACAGTTTGAAGGCCAAACAAAAAACAAACTGGGAAATCCAGAAGCTCGAACGCAAGTAGAGACAGTTCTGGGGGAAGCTCTACAAATATTCCTTGAAGACAATCCAAAAGAAGCAAAAGCAATTATCGACAAATGCATGACATCCCAAAGAGCCAGGGAGGCAGCAAGAAAGGCACGGGAATTAATCATCCGCAAAAACGCTATGGATGGTGGAGGGCTACCAGGTAAACTCGCTGACTGCTCTGAAAAAAATCCCGAATTATGTGAAATTTACCTAGTTGAGGGAGATTCAGCTGGCGGTACCGCAAAAATGGGAAGGAATCGAAGATTCCAAGCTATCCTACCTCTCTGGGGAAAAATATTAAACGTAGAAAAGGCAAGGGCCGATAAAATCGTGGAACATGATGCCATCAGGTCGATGATCACGGCTATTGGAGCCGGGCTTGATGAGGACTTTGATGTGGAAAAACTTAGATATCACAGAGTGATCATCATGTGTGACGCAGACGTTGACGGATCCCACATAAGGACACTTCTATTAACTTTCTTTTTCAGGCATATGCCTGAGTTAATTCACCATGGACACCTATATATAGCACAACCACCTCTGTACAAGATAGCTGTAGGAAGAAAAGATCAGTACGTATATTCCGAGACAGAAAGGGAAGAAGTTCTGGGACAGCTTGAAGGGAAAAGGAATGTAAATATCCAACGTTACAAAGGTTTAGGGGAAATGAATTCAGACCAACTCTGGGATACGACTATGAACCCCGAGAGCCGTACTTTGCTCCAAGTAAGCGTGGCTGATGCAGTAATTGCAGATGACACTTTTACTGTACTAATGGGTGATGAAGTCGCTCCTAGGAGAAACTTCATCCAAACCCACGCCTTGGAAGTAACAAATCTAGATATTTAGTGGGTGGTATATAGAAAAACCCGTTTCCATGCGTTATGATCGGCACCCTTCAATGATATCGAAAAAGGGTAAGTAATACTGGAGATTGATTATGGCATCGGAAAGAGTAGCCTACGTAAATGGTGAGATAGTACCAGAGAGTCAAGCGTCGATATCTATTCACGATCGAGGATTCCTACAAGGTTACTCCGTCTTCGATACTACACGTACTTTCAATCATAAGATTTTTAAACTTGATGAACACCTACATCGTTTCTACAACTCTTTAAAATATGCTCGGCTCGACCCTGGCATGGATATTTCCCAAATGGCTCAAATAACCATGCAAGTCCTTGAAACCAATCTTCCTTTGATTAATAACGACGATGATTATTGGGTTACCCAGAGAGTGTCCAGGGGAATTTCTGGGCCAGATGGGGAAATGCCAACGGTAATAGTAGAATCTGTTCCCCTTCCTTTTGCTGCTAGGGCGAAATATTATAAAGATGGAATGCCTGTAGTAATACCATCTGTAAGGCGTACACCGCCTGAAGTGCTAAGCCCCAGAGCTAAAATACAAAATTATGCCAACCTCGTTCAGGCAGAATTCGAAGTCAAAGACAAAAACCCGGACGGGTGGCCAATCCTTCTAGATATGAACGGAAATTTATGCGAAGGCCCGGGAAGCAATTTTTTTATAGTGAAAAATGGTGCAGTTGTAACTCCGAGAGAACAATTTGTATTAGCAGGCATCAGCCGCGCTACGACTATTGAACTTGCTCAAGAGCTGGGTATCGAAACCCGAGAAGAAGACATTGATCTATATGATGCATACACAGCCGATGAATCGTTTGTAACATCCACTAGCTTTTGTATATGCCCAGTATCTTCAATAAACGGATCCCTCGTAGGTGATTCGAAAACGGTACCTGGCCCTGTGACTTCACGGCTTTTAGCTGCTTACAGTGGACTCGTGGGAATTGATATACAGGGACAATACCTGTCCAGGTTATAACCTACCCAAAATAAAATCAGAAACCTTACCCTGTGAATGATTTATTTTTAACCCCACATTGAAGTTGAAAAATATCTCTCACCTATGTCGTTGAAAATAGTAACGACGTGGCCGGATGTGAGTTCTTCAGCAACTTGCTTAGCCCCAAGTAAATAGGCTCCAGACGATTGCCCTACGAAAACACCTTTTTTAGCCAAGTCATTTGAAACCTCATACCCTTCAACGACATCGACATTAATCATACGATCCACTACTGATCGATCAAATGTGTCTGGAATAATATGACCTTCACTCAATGGTTTAAGCCCTTCCACTCCAGGCCACTCCTCAAAGTCTATGCAAACCACCTCAATAGATGGGTTTACTTCTTTCAGTCTTCGTCCAATTCCACTGATGGTTCCCCCAGTACCAACTCCACCTACAAAGTGGGTAATAAAAGGAGCTTGCTCTAAAAGTTCAACAGCGGTAGTCTCGTAGTGAGCTAATGGGTTATTAGTATTGCTGTATTGGTCGCAATAAAAATATTTATCTGGATTCTGTTCGTATCTTCTTTTGACCTCGTATAAAGCTTCATCATAACCCAATTGGGCATCCGTAAATATGAGGCTCGCCCCGTGAGCATTTAACCGTTTTTTTCTTTCCTCACTCGCATTCTCAGGCATCACCAATTCAACAGGAAAGCCAAGAATTGCACCAACCATTGCATATGCAATCCCAGCATTACCAGAAGTCGCATCTAGAATCGTTTTTCCTTCCTTCAGCTTTCCAGAAATGACTGCCTCAGCCAACATTCTTAACACTGGCCTATCCTTGATTGAACCACCAGGATTTAATTGCTCAAATTTAGCGTATATATGAGTAGCTCCCATATCCCATGGAAGGTCTAATTCAACCATTGGTGTATTCCCGATGGCCTGCAACGCAGGATATCGATTCACAAAATTTTGTATATTTTGAGCGTATGGCAAGTGATTTATCAGCCTCTATTTTTGACAAAATAATAGGAGACAGAAGAACTGTCTCCTTAATGAGTATATCTTCTGATAATTTAGCAGTCTAGCAAAGGAAAAAAAATTATCCGCAGTGAAACAGTCTTGAGCACTTTTTCACATACAGTTACTATGAAGTAATCTAGCTGCTGTATGGAAAATCATGAATACAAAAGAAGCTACAAACAGAATCCTTCAACTAAGAAGTCTCATAGACCGCCATAATCACCTGTATTTCGTCGAAAATGACCCTGAAATTGGTGACGGCCAATTCGATCGATTGATGTTAGAACTCCGAAGCCTTGAGAGCAGTTTTCCTGATCTGATCACCCATCAATCACCTACACAGAGGGTGGGTGCAGCACCCCTAGCTGGTTTTTCAGAAATATCTCATGCCTTACCAATGCTTAGCCTTTCAAACGCATTTTCTGACACAGATTTATCGGCATGGTACCAAAGGCTCTACTCGATGTTAGATGATACTGACTTTGAGATGGCCTGCGAACTTAAATATGATGGTTTGGCCGTGTCGCTATTGTATGAACAGGGCCTATTTACCCGAGGAGCAACCAGAGGAAATGGTGTGACAGGAGAAGATGTAACCCTAAACCTCAAAACCATTAAAACCATTCCACTACGCCTACACGGAGAATTTCCCGATCTCCTGGAAGTTAGAGGAGAAGTTTATTTTCCAAAATCTGAATTCATAAAATTCAACGCTCAAAGAGAACAGGAAGGTCTTCAAACTTATGCTAATCCTCGCAATACTGCTGCCGGCTCTTTAAGACAATTAGATTCAAATGTGACGGCCGAAAGACCTCTTGATATGTTCGTTTACTCATTAGCACAAATTGAAGACAACATGAGTTTCAACACGCAACTTGAAACTTTAGATTATCTTAAAAGTTTAGGTTTTAAAGTAAACCCAAACAATTCCTTAGCCAAAACTGTTTCCAACGTGGCCGAATACCACAGAATGTGGATACAAAGCCTATCCTCACTTGACTATGACTGTGACGGAATTGTTGTAAAAGTAAACAGACTGGACTACCAACAACATCTAGGAAATATTGGAAGAGAACCCAGATGGGCAATAGCTTACAAATTTCCAGCCATACAAGCGCAAACCAGGCTAATGGACATACGTTTGAATGTTGGAAGAACTGGAAGTATAAACCCATACGCCTTGCTCGATCCTGTTGAAGTTGGAGGAGTTATCGTAAAACAAGCAACTTTGCATAATTCTGATTACATATATTCCAAAGACCTGCGAATAGGCGATTGGGTAGTAATTGAAAGAGCCGGAGAAGTTATACCCCAAATCGTTAGAAGCGATAAAGAGAAAAGAACGGGAAATGAAACACCTTTTACAATGCCAGTTTCGTGTCCTAGTTGCAACGAAGAACTAGTAAATAGGACAGATGAAGCAGCAATTTACTGTACAAATTCAACATGCCCGGCGCAACTAGAAAGACTCGTAGAACATTTTGTAAGCAAAGGGGCCATGGATATTGAAGGAATGGGAGGAAAAGTAGGAATTTCATTGATACAAAGTGGCCTCATTGCAGATGTGGCCGATATTTATTTTCTTCAAAAAGAAAAACTCGAAGAAATAGACAGAATGGGTGAAAAGAGTACAGATAACCTATTAAAGGCAATAAATGAAAGTAAAAAACAACCTACTGCACGAATTTTGACATCCCTAGGAATTCCACACGTTGGATCAGAAATATCTTATTTGCTTATGAACAAATTCACTTCGATAGATGAACTAATAGCCTCTGATCAAGAAACACTTCTCAATATCCCTTCAATTGGGCCCAAAATATCCGAAAGTATTGCTGAATACTTTAGTAAACCCAATAACAATAGAATGATAGAGAAACTTCGGTTAGCAGGGTTAAACATGGTATCTGAATCAATTATCGATTCGGAAAACTCTAATCTATTGGCCGATTTGCGATTTGTTGTAACTGGAAGACTCGATAACTACAGTAGGACTGAAATACAGGACTTGATAAAAAAACATGGTGGGAAGGTTACTAGTTCTATTTCCAACGGCACTGATTATTTGTTAGCCGGACAAGATGGTGGCTCTAAACTTGATACAGCTTCTAGTTTAGGAATTCAAATAATTACAGAAACGGAGTTTGAGTCACTCATTGACAACAGAGAAAGCTAAGTGTGCCCGTCTATTTCATAAATTGGGAACTACTTTGTTCAAAAACAAATCAAGCTGTTTTGCTTGGTCGTAGGAAGCGAATCTTACTATTATCGTTTCAGCACCAACATTCTCATAAGTTTTTATCCTAGCAATAACTTCCTCTGGAGATCCCCAAGGACCCCATCTTTCCTGCCATATATTAACTCCATAATATGCCTTCAGAAAATGATCTGATTCCTCTGTTAAATCTTCTTTGTTATCTCCCATATTTACTGTCATATAAAAACTTTTTTCCATTCCAGTAAAACTCAAATCGCCTGGCCCATGATAATCAGAGACTTTATCGAGAACCAATTCATATTCATCTGGAAAATCAGAAATAGAAATTAACCCATCTCCAAGCAGTACTCGCTTGTACTGTCTATCCAATTTGGAGCGGCCATGAGCCGCGACCAGAACGGGAACACCATTAGATTGAGGAGAAATCGGTTTAATGGACACATCTTTAACTTTGAAGTGCTCACCTTCAAAAGTTACTGACTCTCCTTTAGTAAGCGGTTTGAAAATTTTAAGCGCTTCTTCAAATCTACCTGCTCTCTTTCTCGGATCGACTCCCACATTATTCCATTCCTGCCTTTGAGCATCGTTAAAAGCACCGCCTACCCCCATTCCCAATACAACCCTTCCTTCAGAAACCAAATCCAAAGTAGTGGCTACGTGGGCAAGCTGAACAGGATGCCTTAAAGATGCGAGCAACACCGCAGTACCAAGTCGTATGGTCTTTGTCCTTGCAGCAATAGCAGATAAGGCGGCAAAAGGTTCTAATCTAGGCTTTGCAGTTAGGCTATCCCCTACCCAAACAGAGTCGATACCAGCGGCCTCGACAATCTCAGCCATTTCAATTATCGAATCTATATTAGTCGGAGGTTTATCTGACATCAGTAAACCCCGAGTAGGAAGTAACACACCCAATTTTGTCATATTTGCACCAGTTCTTGGAAAAGTTTTTTAAATGATACCCATATTTTTTAGGAATCCATTTTCGATTTCTTCACATTTACGTAAATCCTCGGGGGTATCAAGATCTATAAGTAATCCTTCAGGTCTAATCGTTTCAAAAGGAATTCCACGATCTTTTGCATACTCATAGTGTCTTCTATAGCTATCATTACCCAACAAAGGAATCAACTCAGTTTGGTTTGGAAAAAGAATGCAGTTAGTACCACCATCAGATTCCGAAGAAACTAAGACAGCAAAATTGCCATTATTAGAAAGTTCAATTACCGAGTCTATATCACTTGGAGTAAGGAATGGGAGATCACCCGGCAAGTACACCGTTCCATTCCCAATCTGGCTAATTTCTGTTATTCCAACTGAAACATCGAAATTCAAATCCCCTGAATTTGAATCAAGCCAATTGACTCCCATTTGCTGGCAGAGCTGAGCCACTTTGATCCCCCCACCAACTACGTATACATCATCCACAGAAGATTCTGTGGATGCTTTCACCACTCTCCTCAAAAGAGCTATGGTTAAAAGTTCTCTGCTCGGTCCGTCTAGGACATTAATAAGTCTAGATTTACCTTCCGATGGAACTTTCATTGGTATAAGGATAGAAAATTTGTCCACCTAGCTATGCACTTATATCTAGAATAAATTCAGCCAATTGTTTTTTATCTTGATTAGTTTCCATAACCGTTTTAGTAACAAAAACCTCCATACCTAGCGATTCTATATTCTGCTTCATAGAAGCATCTATCTCATCAATGATAAACGTGTTACAAAGACCAACATATTGACGAGCTACTCCCAGAGAGGATACATCGTGCCCAAGTTCCTTCAAAATTTTTGCTGCAGGGCCTTTAATAGCTTTACCTCCTACTATAGGACTGACAGCAACTGATTTTCCTGAATATGACTGAACTATCTTTCGAAATCCAGGCACTGCTAAAATCGGAGCAAGACTCAAAAAAGGATTGGAAGGACAAAATACTAAAAGATCCATGTCCATTAGAGATTCTTTCGCCTCTTTGGTTATTCGGCAATTTTGGGATCCCTCGAAATCTATAGATTTGACGATAGGCTCACACCGATTTTTCACAAAATATTCTTGAAATGGCATGATTCCATCATCTGTTTGGACCATGGTCCTTATGGAATCATCAGTAGCTGGCAACAGTTTGTGACGGACACCTAAAGCTTCCGTCAATTTCGCGCAGACCTCGGTCAATGTTTTCCCTTCATCCATCATTTGAGTACGGAAAAGATGGGTCGCAAGATCCAGATCACCCAGATTAAACCAAGCATCTGCACCATATTCCTTTAGCTTTCCTAAAACCCTAAATGATTCATCTTGAAGGCCCCAGCCCATTTCCACATTTGATACTCCTGCTAAGGTATACATTACGGTATCAAGATCAGGAGATACATGTAATCCATAAAACCTATCATCGTCTGCCGTGTTTATTATCACCGTTAGCTCATCAGGGTCTAATGTTTGAGAAAAGCCGAGAGCTAATTTTGCGCCACCAACTCCGCCGGCTAAAGCAACTACCGATCTCATCAATTCTCATCTCCAAGGGATTCCATAGTTTTCAATACTATATACCTGACTTACACAATATAACCAACATGCTAAAATCCTTTCAATAACGGTGGATAACAGCTCACTTCATTAGCTCTGGAGAACTCTCATTCGCATCTCCCAATTAAGCCTCCTTAATTTTCGAAATTACAGGGATTTGGAACTGGTGTTACCTTTGGGTACCACAGTCATTCAAGGAGCAAACGGACACGGAAAAAGCAATCTATTAGAAGCCATCCATATGCTGGCTATTGCAAAATCCACAAAAGTCACCACTGACAGGGAATTAATAAACAACCTATCTGTCATGCAACTCGAACAAGAAAAATTAAGCTACTCTAAAATTGCATGTGTCACTGAACACCAACAAGGGTCTGAAAATCTTGAAATTCATTACAGATGCCAATCATCAGAAAACCATCACGGCTTTACAGCTCAAAAGTTTATTAGAATCAACGGAACTCCTAGAAGATCTTCAGAACTAGTTGGTATTGTCAACGCCGTTCTATTTAGTGTGAGTGACCTCGATTTGATATATGGCAGTCCTTCGATACGACGAAGATACCTAGATATATTACTTTCACAAGTCGATAAGAAATATTTGAAATCATTACAACAATATCAAAAGGCAAACACACAGAGAAACCACCTCTTAAAACTAATAAGGGATAGAGCATCGTCCGATAGTGAATTGGAATACTGGGATGAGCTTTTAGCAAAAAATGCGGTCATCCTCACAGAAAAACGTAAAAAAGCTATTGAAACTCTAGAGGAATCATCGGTGCCGTTCCATAACTCCATGGCTAGTAGCTCTGAAACATTGACCATGCACTACCTCAGCCCAGCCGATTTTTCAAAAGATATAAATATAGAAAACTTCATGCATAACTTAGAAAACTCCAGGAAAAAAGACATAGCACAAGGTTCTACAAATATAGGTCCTCATAGAGATGATCTGCTCTTTAAAATTAATAATATGGAGGCTTCTAAATACGCCTCAAGAGGCCAATCCAGAACAGCGATTCTAGCTCTAAAGATGGCGGAATCTGACTTCTTATATCATCATAGAAAAACAAAACCAGTTCTACTTTTAGATGATGTGATGTCTGAATTAGACCAAAAACGCAGAGAGCAAATAGTAGATCACATAAAAGATCATGACCAAGTCATTGTTACTACTGCTGAACCAACTAACATTCCAAATTCATTCACTAATGATTCCAATAGATTAGAAATAATAAGTGGTTCCATAAAAATAATTTAGAATTAGACTAGTTAACATGGAGATAAAAAACCAGAAATCAATATTGGCAGCAGCACAAATAATATTGAAATCAAACTACACAATAGCTTTAGTTGGAGCCGGATTGTCTGTTGGGAGTGGAATCCCAACCTTCAGAGGAGCTGGCGGACTTTGGACAAAATTAGGAGAACCCTCCAACAATGAATATGAAACTTTTCTTAAAAATCCTACAGCATGGTGGGATCAAAATTTAAACTCGCAAATAGACCCTGAAAGAACAAATTTTAGAAATGCCATTGAAAAAGCACGGCCAAATTCTGGCCACTTCGCTTTAGTTGAATTAGAAAATATAGATGTTTTGAAACACCAAATTACCCAAAATATTGACAATTTACATTACGTAGCTGGTTCAAGTAAGGTCACTGAAATTCATGGTAATCGAACTAAATTAAGATGCACTACGTGTGAATTAAGATGGCATCGTGAAGAATTCGACGAGGTGTCTCCATTTTGGCAAGATATTTTGCCACCGAAGTGCCCAACATGTTCAGGAATTATAAAACCTGACACTGTTATGTTTGGTGAACCCATACCCATATCAATTTTAAATAGCTGTGTAAATGAAACGAATTTAGCCGATTGCATTTTGGTAATTGGTACTTCTGCAACAGTATTTCCAGCTGCCAGTTTCCCACAAGAGGTATTATCATCTGGAGGGAACATAATAGAAATTAACCCCGAAGATACCCCTATTTCTGAATTTGCAGCTACTTCCGTGAAAGGGCCTACCGAAAGCTCTTTGCCCAAATTGCTACAGGAGATAAAAAGACTTATCGCCAATGACAATATTTAACAAATCAACGATTCTAGCTGGAGGCGCTCATATTACTGCCATGCTAGCAGGGATTTTATTAATATTTTTCCCCCTTGTGAGTGACATAGATCAGATAACAATTTCGAGTAATTTCACGCAACAATATCAAGCGAATAAAACAATATTTGAAGCATTGGGAGCACAAGGTCTTTTCGTAATAATATTGCCTTGGATGCTATCAGGAATATGTCTTTTGTCTTCGGTCATGGCAAAATCAACTAATAGAAGTCAAAGGACACTGATTCTCAGATGGAAGTCCTATTCGTGGGCAATGTCAGTCATATTGATAGTATTTATAATACTCAGCATAACTTCAGTAGGAAAATTTTATATTCCATCAGGTTTTCTTGCCTTGGCATCCGCTTTCTACAATCGGTAAGGACATATATTGAAATACGATAAAATTGTTATTGGAGCAGGTTCGGCTGGTGCAGTAGTAGCTTCCCGTTTGTCAGAAGACCCGGATTGCTCAGTACTCTTATTAGAAGCAGGTCCAGATTATCCAAACTTCGAAGAATTACCTTCTGACTTAAAGCATGGATGGGGAACTGGCCCAGATATAGTTGTTGGGGGCATGCACGACTGGCAATTTACTGGGATCGCATCAACATTATCAAATGACATGCCAGTACCGCGTGGAAAAGTTACGGGAGGTACTAGTGCTATTAACGGACAAGTTTTTCTAAGACCACTTCCAGAAGACTTTGAAAGGTGGGTAGAGTGGGGGAATGATAGATGGAGTTTCGAAGAGTGCCTACCGTTCCTGCGCAAAATCGAAACAGACCTCGATTATGATGGTGATTTCCACGGACAAGACGGGCCAATTTTGGTTAAAAGGCACTCTTTGGAATCGCTAACAGACGATCAATTGGCATTCTACGAAGCTTGTCAATTTCTCGGTTATCCCAAAAATTTGGATCATAACTTGCCGGACGCTACAGGTGTCGGACCCTATCCTTTGAACAACCCTGACGGAATCCGATTCAGCACTGCTTTAGGCTATCTTTCTCAAAGCAGGCATCGTTTGAACCTGACAATTAAACCAAACTGCATTACCCGAAAAATCCTGTTCGACGGAAATACAGCAACGGGCGTAGAAGTGATAAGTGGTGAGGAAATCTTCCAAGTTGATGGAAAAGAAATAATCCTTTCGGCCGGTGCAATCGCCACACCCCAAATTCTTATGTTGTCCGGGATAGGACCAAAAGAATCATTAACCGAATTCGATATAGATATGGTGACCGCTTTACCTGGAGTCGGGCAAAATCTTAGGGATCACCCGACAGTTCACACAACATGGCAACCGCACAGCACATTCAACAAACCAGAACAAAAAATAGGACCTCAAAAAGTTGCCCTAAGGTACACATCTCAGGACTCAAAATATCAAAACGACATGATAATGATAATGCGTTTCAGTCATGAGATAGGTGACACAGGCGCACTTATGATTTCTGTCGGGGTATATCTTGCCGATAGTGCAGGAGAATTGTCCCTACAATCTAAAGATATAAATACTCAACCATTACTTAATTACGATTTATTAAACCAGGAATATGACCGAAAGAGATTAAGGGATGGGATTAGAATTGCAGACGAAATAGCGAAAGCTCCCAGCTTTGAAAATATGGTCGTCAGTAGAATATCTCCGAACGAAAAAGTGCTACAAAATAATGATCTGCTTGATAAATGGATGCTAGAAAATGTCCTTACAATGCACCACATTTCAGGTACCTGCAAAATGGGCCCAAGCTCCGACACAATGGCAGTTGTAAATCAATATGGCAGCGTGTATGGAACAGAACACCTAAGACTCGCAGATGCCTCCATATTGCCAGATTGCCCTAGGGCTAACACAAACGTCGCAGCTATGTTGATTGGTGAGAGAATTTCCGATTTTATCAAAGCCAGTGACTAGATTTTAGACGAGTATTCCCTCGCTATAAATTATGACGTAGCGAATACTGGCGGATTTTGACAACGACTATCTCTCTCATTTTATCGACACATAAATTCATAATTGACAACAAATCAGTGATATCTCGATTGACTGCCTCAGATATACCAGAAATATATGCTTGTCTTAATTCGGTATTAACATTAAATTTCGATATTCCTGCCAATACACACTGCAAAATCATTTCATCTGATAATCCTGATGCCCCATGCATCACTAATGGCAGCTGAGTTGTTTCACGGATTTTATAAAGTCTCGGAAAATCCAATTTAGGTTCTGATTCATATTTGCCATGGACATTGCCAATACAAATTGCCAAGGCATTAATCTTGGTCTTTATCACGTAGTCATCTACCAATACCGGATCTGTCAAAAGTGCTTTGTAATCCGAAATTGTCACACTATCTTCAGTACCAGAGAGGCGCCCTAACTCTCCTTCGACAAACCCTCCTATGCTTATTATTTCTTCGGCACATAATCTGGTAAATTCTACATTTTCCTTATAGTCATACCCAGATCCATCTGGCATGAAAGAAGTAATACCAGCGTTGATACCTTCACTAATAGATTCGATTCTGTCGATATGATCAAGATGAACGGAAATCGATACGGTCGATAAGCGAGCTGCTTCCAATGCCATTGCAATAAGAGGTTTACTTCCCCTCTCTAGCGAAGCTGGATGTAGCTGAATAATTACAGGAACACCTTCTTGCTCCGCACCTTCTACAACAGCTTTAACACCTTCAAAGTTATATACATTAAAAGCACCAACGGCTATATTTCTTGAATTGGCCCATTTCAAAATATCAGAAGAGGATGTAATCATTTAACACTCGATTATCTCATCCTCAATATCACATCCGAGATTGCCGCAGGTCCACCTACATTACCGGGGAAAAGAATCAATTTAGATCCAGGGTATTTTGATTCAGAACCCATTTGTAAAACCAAAACCCCAGGAGAAATTTGGCCAGGAACAGTAGCTCTCTTCATATTCAATGCATTTGCGATTATATTCGAAGACGTCATTCCCCCTTTTGATATTAAATATCTCGGGTTGACTGAAATTCCAGAAACAACTGATGTCATTGCATCCGTAATTATCGCTCCTATCTTCAAATACTCCTCAGGTGAAGAACCCGCTATGACTTTTCTACTTGTGTATATGACAGTGTCTTTAGATTCATTCAAAAGCATATTAGCTCTTTCAATTACACTAACTATGTGTCCTTCGTCCTCTCCCAGTACCTTGTCGACTTCCAACTCTAAACCGTACACATTTGGTAAATCTAAAAGGTTCTCCAATTGCGATGTGCTGCCGGGAACGTGGGATCCTACCAGTATTAATGCTCCACCCTTATCGGTATATCCCATTTCTTCTTTCTTCAAGATAGGTCTTTCCCTTTGCCCAAGACGAGACCGAACAAAAGAAGCCGCTGAGCGTATCAAATAATTTTTCCCATATTTATACTGAAGTCGCAAAATTGCCAAAGCAACTACATCCAAATCTCTCATATCCGCCGAATTAATTATGCA